>NZ_BAAAKW010000066.1:0-32335 GCF_039527955.1 Rhodoglobus aureus
CGCTGGTGTTGCAGTGGGGCTGGTCTGAGGGCGGCGGGATCGCGGCTCGAATGCCGCCTCTCCCTCGAGGCGCCAGCGGGTCATCAGTTTCGAGATCCACCCTTGCGAAACGCCGTAGCGGCGGGCGACATTGGACTGGGATTGACCGGCAAGAACGGCGGTGATCACGAGGCGCTGTTTGCTCATGCCTCAGCCTGAGCGTATGCCTATGACCTGCGACAGGGTATTCCGATGTCTTGCGACACCCTATTCCTATGTCCTGCACCAGAACACCGCTACCCCGACAATGTGATGTCGCAAGACATCGGAATAGCTCGAACCTACGAAATGTGGGTTCGGGCTATTTTTGTGGCGACGGGATAGAATACCCGGGTGGGGTATACACCCTGCTTGCCGGGAAGCCGGCTAACAACCAATCGAGAGGCGAATTCCACGATGATTGACTCCAACAAGAACCTCCTGTCTCCTAGCGAGAATTCGTGCTCATGCTGCTCAACAGACGCGCAGGCGCCCAGCAAAACGGCCGCCCAAGCACCTGCCGGCGAGACAGCCACCTACCAAGTCGCAGGAATGACGTGCGCACATTGCGCAAGTTCTGTCACTGAAGAGCTGGTCAAGCTGCCTGGCGTTTCAGACGTCCACGTCGATGTCGACTCCGGTCGCGTGACTGTAACCAGCCAAACACCGTTAGCCGCTGAATCGTTCGCGACCGCGGTCGAAGAGGCAGGGTACACAGTAGCCCCGGCATGAATCGAGCCCGGTGTAGCTTGGCCTTAGTCAGCTCGTACTAGTCTCGGCTACTCCCGCAGGGTCGCGAGGCGATTGCGATATTCGACTTCCTCAATTTCGCCACGGGCAAATCGCTCAGCCAGGGTGCTCTCAGCGCGCCCTAACGTCGTAGCTTCGCCGCGATTCTGCGGCTTGTTCCCGACGCCGCGCGCGAGCAGCACAATCCCAAGGATTACTGCACCCCAGAACAACGTCATGCTGATCACCATGATGGCGATTCCCCAACCACCGATATCGTGCCCATCCCAATACATCATTGCGATTTCCACCTTCTTCGAATCGTGCTTCGATAGTGTCAAACCCCATTGTCGCAGGTGCAACTCTTTTTACATCGTGGTTCGGATCTGCAGCGCGGATCTGAACCGGTTTGCTCGGCGGAATGAACGACGCACTCCGGAGGAATGCATCGTTCACGATCCGACTGCTAATTTCAGGCTTTGAGTGCTGAGAGCGCAGCAAGCAGGTGCGTATCGGCCTGATCAGCGACATCCTGAATCTTGTCGGAGTTGCTCAATTGCACCATCGTCTGAGGGTTAATCGCTTGAATGGTCGTCACCGTCGCCGACGGGTCCCGTCGAATGACAACATTGCACGGCAGCAGCAGTCCCATGTCTGGATCAGCAGTGAGCGCTAGTTCAGCAAGGCGAGGGTTGCACGCTCCCAGGATCAAATAGTCCCCAAGAGCATTGGCACTTTCGTCGCCGAGCTTCGTTGTGAACGTTGCGTGAACGTCGATCTCGGTGAGAACGCCAAACCCCTGGCTCGCGAGTTCCTCCCGCACCTTGGTGACCGCTTCCTCAAAGGGCAGCGCGCTGGTGATGGTGTGTGCGTAATTCATAACTTTCTCCTTATTTAGCGTGCGTTGATGATTCCCATCATTCCCACATCCTCGTGGTCAAGGATGTGGCAGTGGTACACGGTCGTCCCGGTGAAATCGTCGAACGGGATCCGCACACGAACGCTGTCGTTTGCTGGCACGTTGACGACGTCCTGCCAGAGAATCTCCTGCACGGCCGCACCGTCTTGCTCAACAATTTGCATTGGCCAGACATGGAGGTGCATCGGATGATCCATCGAACTGGTGTTGGTCAGGGTCCACTCTTCGATGGAGCCACCCTGCACGATCGTGTCGACCCTGTCTGAGTCGAACAGCTTTCCATCGATCGTGAAAGCCATCATGTTGCCGCCCATGCGCATTCCGCCGGCGCCCATCCCCATCGCGAAAACTAGCTCGCGTCGACCATCGACCGTCGACTTCCTCAGGTCTCGAGGCGACGGCTGGATCGGGACGGTGTCAGCTGACTCAGCGGTTGCGCCGACAACAACAAATGTGGCTAGGTCTGTGGTGGTAGAGAAGAATCTTCCTCCACCCATCATTCCCATCGCACTTCCTCTGTCAACGGGGAGAGTCTGAAGAGTTGTCGCCCCGTCAACCGCAGTCACAATGAGATCCGCCCGGTTTCCGGGAGCGAGAGTAACTTCGGTAACGTTGCGCGGCTGCTCAAATCGACCAGAGTCGATCCCTAAGAGTTGCAGCTCTTGACCGTCAAGCTGGAGTCGGAGATACCGCGACGAGCACGCGTTGACAATGCGCCAGCGTTCGCGCTCGCCCGGCCGGGCATCCAATCTCGGCGACACTTGACCATTGACAAGCACCATGTCGCCTTCCCGGCCCATCATTTGATCCCGCGGTGCCGCTGCTGGGATCGCCCCGGATGAGTCAAGGCTGATGTCAGAAATCACCAGAAGTCGCTCGCGAACGACCGGGATCGGTGTCGGATCCTCCACGATGATGGCGCCGTACATGCCCCCAAATACTTGAGCGGCGACGTTGCCGTGATGGTGGGGGTGGTACCAGTACACACCGGGCGGATGGTCTTCTGGCAACTGATACTCGTAGTCGAAGCTCGTTCCCGGATCGATTGATACCAGCACGTTGTCGCTATTGCCGTTTGGGGACACATGCAAGCCGTGAACGTGGAGATTGGTCGGCTCGTTCAGCTGGTTTTCGACAGAAACCTTCACTCGGTCCCCCGGGTGCACGATCCAGGTTGGTCCGGGGAGTCCACCGTTGTAGGTAAGTGCGGTTGCCTGTCGTCCTGCGATCTGTGTGGGTGCTTCAGCGGCCGTCAGCTTGAGCTCCAACACGCCGTTGACACTGCGGAGCGTTGTCGGCTCGGTGAAGTCTTCAGCTTTCACAGGAACGAGTCCACTATTTGCTGACCAGAAGAGCCCGGCGCCGCCGGCTAGAACGCTGGCCGTTCCCAACCCTCCAAGGATCAGCGCGTGCCGTCGACTGATGGGTTGCATCAGGTGCGGTCGTCCAAGACGCGGACTCGTTCTTGGTATTCCTCCGTGGTCAGTTCACCGCGGGCATACCTCTCATCGAGAAGCTGGCGTGCACTGCTTGGGGTACGCGCATCCTGCTCTCCGCGGACCTCACGCTGCACACCGCCCCCGACGATGCGCACCAAGAGAATTATGAGCACTACTACGCCTGCGGCCACGAGCAGCCCGAACAGCCAACCGCCGCCCATCCAGATTCCGTCCATCATGATTGACTCCTCTACGTGGCAACTACACACCCCACAATACCCCTACGGGTATTTGCGTTGACTGTGAAAGCTAGTGTGCTCGACAGAGGGGCCTTCCAGCGGGAACGGCGTTCCGGCGCGAGCGGAAGCTATGCAAAGTCGGAGTCGGGGGCGCTTCCATAGCTAAAGTCAATCTTGGGGCGCCATCCGCTATTGAGAACGCCGCCGCTCTCCTCTAGGTAGCAGGCGCCGCAGAGCGACTGATAGCCGACATCCGCACCGTCGATAGCGACCTGGTCGCCATCGAAAACGAACTCGTCGCCCACAGTGCGCGCATTGAAGACTGCTTTGCGGCCACAACGGCAAATCGTCTTGAGCTCTTCGAGCGAGTGAGCAATCTCAAGCAGCCGCCTGCTGCCCGGGAAGGCAACCGTCTGAAAGTCGGTGCGGATGCCGTACGCCAGCACCGGAACACCCTCAACAATGGCGATGCGCAGCAGATCATCCACCTGCGCTTCGCTAAAGAACTGTGCCTCATCCACGAGCAGACAACTCACGGGCAACCCAGTCTTCTCAAAGACTCGAGCGCGTTCGCGCGCAAACACTTCGTAGACATCATCGGTCGGCGAGATAATGAAATCCACTTGGCGGGTGACACCGAGGCGAGAAATTATGGCGTTGTCGCCCTTGGTATCGATGTGGGGCTTGGCGAGCAGAACCTGCTGGTCGCGCTCTTCATAGTTGAATGCCGCCTGCAACAGAGCAGTGCTCTTGCCACTGTTCATGGCGCCGTAACGGAAATACAGTTTGCTCATCAGCGTAGAAATCCATCCTCAGCGGCCCGACGAATCAAGTCAGCCTTTTTGCTCGCCGGCCGGTTGGCCTTTGCGTACTTTTCCCGCACCCTACGAAGATACGTCTTCGCAGTCTCGTATTGCACATTCATACGTTCAGCGACCTGAGGTGTGCTTAGTCCAGAAGCGTACAGCGTTAGAGCATCCGCCTCACCGGCACTGAGTTTAGGTTTCGATTGGTCGGCAGACCCCGAAGGCAGCGGGCGCCAGTCAAGCTGCGCACCACCTTCAGCTTCGACGCCCATGACTTGTCTGGCCGCATCCATCACTTCTTGCATGGGCAGTGACTTGGAGAGGAAGGCAGCTGCTCCAGCAGAGCTCGCTCGATCGCGAGCCTCCCTGCTGTCAAGGCTCGAGAGCACGATCACCTTTGCGCCGGCAGCACGACACGTGCGCACTCGGGCCTCAATCGACACCGGCTCCTTCAGCTGAAAGTCCAAGAAGACCAGCTCGGTGGGGAAACGGTCGCTGTGCACCAGCTGAAGCCAAGTGCTCGCGGTGAGCACGACATCAAAGTCTGGGGCGTTGTTGGTGATCCAGCTGTTGAGGCTGTCGAGCAGCACTTCGTGATCGTCCAAGATCGCGAGTCGTATCGGCGCACGATCTCCGAGGTGTGCGCTGAGGTGGGAATCAGGGTGTGTCATAAGTGAACCTAACAGTGAGGGAAGGTGAGTGATAGGAAACCTGAAGACCAGTAAATACCACGCGGAGTACCGCGAAATAGGGGGCGAGGGATGACCGCCACGAAGATTCGGACGATGTCACCGTTGCGTGAACAATGATCATCGCGCCCAAGGGTGTCTTTTCAATTGCGAGCCACACGCTGCCA
Source organism: Rhodoglobus aureus (assembly GCF_039527955.1). NCBI lineage: Bacteria > Bacillati > Actinomycetota > Actinomycetes > Micrococcales > Microbacteriaceae > Rhodoglobus > Rhodoglobus aureus. The sequence goes on from NZ_BAAAKW010000066.1 coordinate 5,007, forward strand.
CGATCAAGCTCATCCCCGGTTGCGACGGCGAGTACAGCCGCACGCAACGCCGTGCGCTGATGGTCCGTCATCGCACCGGCAAGTCGATGCGGGTCTCGAACCCGACGATCGTTGGCGCTGTCACCGTCGCTGAAGCCGTCGAGCGCACCGAACGAACTTGCAACAACCGACTCAAGCCAGCTGCGATTGACTTCGGTGACCATCAGGTCTCGAAGAGATGCCGAATACTCTGCTGCTTTCGCCCGGTCGCCTGGCGACACAATTCCACGCCTCGAGAGGTCTGCAAACAGTGGCACAACGTCGCGGTTCAGGATTGTCACGCGGTCCTGCTGCACTGAACGCGCAACACTCACGTGCTGGCGTTCGCGTTGACGACGCGCACCATATATTGCTCGCGACTCCCAGTGTTGATGGCTCTGCGCAAGCGAACGAGCGAAAGCAGCACCACCGAGTGACATCGTGAGAACTGGTGTGATCGAAAATAGGATCACTATCATCGGGCTCGCATCCGTCGTCGATTCTGCGGATCGAACCAAGGCGATGAACCCGGTGAAGATCGACGCCACAATCCCCACGCCGACAAGCTCGCGCACGGGGCGATAGGGCGCAAGCGCCATACACGTCGTGCCGACAACGAGTGGGCCCCAAGACGCCGTGATGATCGCAGCCGAATCACCCAGCGACGCCGAGCTCAGAGCAAAAGCGATGAGGGATGACCCGACCCCGATAGCATGCATCGCGCCTGTGAACGGTGCCCGCAAAGGGCTCGTTCCCAGCACGAGTACTAGTGATGCGAATACCACGGCGAGCAGTGCCAAACTAGTGAGAAGTGGATACGCGATCTCATCCATATTAAGCCAGGACATAATGGAGCTGAAGGCCAGAATCGCAATGCCGGCAATCACGCTGATGGGGCGCCCATCAAGAGTGCCGAGCGGATCAAGCTGCTGAATCGCCACGGGAGTAGACCCTGTCGGTGCCGACGCTGCTGGCGTTATCTGCGTCGGGACAGTGTTCGCGCTCATTTTGTCACGCACTGTGAGGCAACTGGGGCGCCCTCTCCTGTGGGCACTCGAATCATGACCGAGGTACCCAGGCCCGGAGTCGACCACACCTGAACGGTGCCCGAAACAAGTTCGATGCGGCGGCGCACTGACTGCCGCAACCCGAGACGATCGTCACCTGTCTCCGCTTCTTCAAAGCCTCTGCCAGCATCCACAACCAGCACACTAACTTCATCTGGCGAGGCGAAGATCGCCACCTCAGCCTGCAGGATGCCAGAGTGCTTGATTACATTAACGAGGCACTGTTTAACCGCGGGGCCGAGGGCAGAAGAACCACGTGCGTCAAGAAGCGATAGGGCGGTCACATCGCCGGTAACCTCAACCTCAAGACCCAGCTCGCGCGCTTCCGTGACTGCCACGAGCAACTCGCTGCTCTGCCAATCAGCGCGCGCGGTGTCGTGATCACCAGGAACTGACTCCGACAGCCACTCTTCGCCGACGAGAACTTCTAGGTCGCGGGCGATCTGAATCTGCAATTGCGGTCTAATCCCACCGAACGGTGCATTGGCGATCGCGGCGAGGTGCCCGAGCACCGTGTCATGCACTACCGCGGCAGAAGTTGCCTCAATTCCGTAGCGCAACGACGCCATGTCGTCATCTCTAGCCGCCCGATGCAGACTGGATTGAACGCGACGCACGCCACTCTGGCTGAATCGAAGCATGATCAGCACCGCGACGACTGCGAAGTAGATCCACGGCACGGTTGGATCGACGGTCACAGTACCCAGCAGCTGCCACGCAGCAAGGGAGACCGCTAGCTCTGCGACGACGAGGCCAATTGTGCACCACACGATTGCTGACACAATCGTCAGCCCTGAGCCTCCGATCAGCATGAGCGCGACTTGAGGCAAGTCGAGCAGATAGTTGCCCGCGTCACCCAGCGGAACGAGCTGCGAGATAACGGTCAGGGCGAACCAATAAACGGCCGGACCACCGATCAGAATGTGAGCGATCGAGAAAAACGTCGTGCGGTTGCGGTTAACCAGCCACGCCGTGACGAGCAGAGGGAGGAGCGCCAGCGCAGCAGGCCCCAACGAGACAGTACTGTCGCTGCCATAAATGCTGAGTACTGCGACAGAAGCGAGCGACAAACAGACAAAGGCGACGGTATTCGCGGTGCGTGCGAACGCCCTTCTCACGCTCTCTTGGCGCAGGTGCGCAGGCAAGCCTATAGACATGCACCCACCCCCTTCACCATGCTGCTGCAACAGTCACAGTATGCCAGAATTCGGGGTACGTCACGTACCCCGTTCTCGGGGTACACGCGGGACGAGGATCTCACGCCTCGGCGCGGAGAAGCTCGCTAAGGGTGAATGTTCAGAGCCTTCGCCGTGCGTTCAAGCGTATCGTGAGCAAGTTGCGGCGAATCAGAAAGCTGTTGGCCGAAGCTCGGGATCATCTTCTCGATCTTCGGACGCCACTCATCCATGCGCTCAGGGAAGCACTTCTCGACCAGACCCAACATGATCGGAACAGCAGTGGATGCCCCAGGCGATGCACCAAGAAGACCAGCGATGCTGCCATCAGCCGACGACACCACCTCCGTACCAAACTGCAAGACACCGATCTTCTTCGGGTGTTTCTTCATGACCTGCACGCGCTGACCAGCAGTAATGCGGTACCAGTCTTCTGGCTTCGCGTTAGGAACAAAGTTCTTGAGCTCCGCGAACTTCGTCTCTCGACTCGCCATGAGCTGACCGATGAGGTACTTCACGAGTGAAAGATTGCTAACGCCCGCCGCGATCATCGGGAGCAGGTTGTGCCACCGAATCGACGCAAACAGATCGAGCACTGAGCCTGTTTTCAAGAACTTGGGGCTGAATCCGGCGTACGGACCGAACATGAGGCTGCCCTGGCCGTCGACCACGCGGAGATCGAGGTGAGGAACCGACATGGGAGGCGAGCCCACCGCAGCCTTGCCGTAGACCTTGGCGCTGTGTGCAGCAACAACCTCGGGGTTGTCGGTGCGCAAGAACTCGCCACTGACAGGGAAGCCGCCAAAGCCCCGGATCTCCTTGATGCCCGACTTCTGCAGCAAGTTGAGGGCGTAACCACCCGCACCAACGAACACGAAACGAGCGGTAACGGGCTCTACTGGGGTTTCCCCAACGTCGTGGCGAAGCTTGATCTTCCACAAACCATCGCGCTGCTTCGTGAGATTCGTCACCCGGATGCCGGTGTTGAGCTGCGCGCCGGACTCGACAAGAGTGTCAACCATGTGGTGCGACAGGGCACCGAAGTCGACATCCGTTCCCGAAGGGATGTAAGTAGCAGCAACCGGCTCCGACTTGCGGCGGCCCGGCATCATGAGCGGCGCCCAACCGTGAATGACTACGGGGTCTTCGCTGTACTGCATGCCAGCAAAGAGCGGGTGGTCTTTGAGTGCCTCGAAACGCTTGCGCAGGTATTCAACGTTGGTCTCGCCCCACACGAAACTCATGTGCGGGGTGGGGTTAATGAATGAGCTGGGTTCGGGCAGCGAACCATCACCGACGAGGTGAGACCAGAATTGGCGTGACACCTGGAACTGCTCGTTGACCTTCACCGCGCTCGAAATCTCGATCGAGCCATCGCTCTTCTGCGGGGTGTAATTGAGCTCGCACAGCGCGGAATGCCCGGTGCCAGCATTGTTCCAAGGGTTCGAACTCTCTTGAGCAAGGTCGCCCAAACGTTCGAAAATCTCGATATCCCAGTCGGGCTGCAACTTCTTGAGCAGCGTTCCCAGGGTGGCACTCATGATTCCGCCGCCGATAAGCGCGACGTCGACGGTTTTATTCACAACACCACTTTAGCCGCCTGTTAGAGACCTAAAGTGCGAAGAGCCTGATCCATCTGAGTCGCCATCTCGGCGTAACCGTCATCGTTGGGGTGCAGCCCGTCACTGGCCATCCATTCGGGGTGACCTTCGATCCAGTGCGAGGCACCCGGGATGTAGTCCGCACCGATGCCGGTCGCCGCTTCCTGAACCCAGCCAATGATCGTTTCTACCGAGGCGGGGCGCTCATCCGTGTACCAGAACGGCTCAACAACAATGAAACGGGCATCCGGAAGCGCCGTCGTTAGCCGGTCAAAGTCGTCAGTGATTTGTGTGCGGATGTCGTCGGACCGTGAGCTGAAACTGAAGTTGTCGTTGAGACCCATTGTGACGAACACGATGTCGGGATCATCCGCGATGACCAAGCTTGGCAGATCGCCGTCGCCGAACGCGCTGCGATTGTTAATGAAACCGAGACCGTTCACGCTCGGGTTGAATTCGCTCCACCCTCGCTGCTCGCAAACCACCGTCGACCAGCGGTTATCGGCCGACGACGCGCCCGTGCCGAGCGTGTACGAATCACCGTAGAAGGCGACACGCGTGGCACCAGGGTCACGGACAGCTGTCGGCGTTGCAGTGCTGCACGCGGACACGCCGAGGGTCGCCGCAACGACTACGGTCGCGGCGATGGTGCGGGCTACAGAATCGAACTTCATATACAGGGTTCGGTGCGGGCGGTGCGAACGATTGCTGTCGACGGGTTCTTTCACGACCCCTCCTCACGACTCGCACTCACGACTCGCGCTCACGACTTCACCTCAGCCGTCTGTTAGAGCCCAAGTTTGCGAAGAGCCTGATCCATTTGAGATGCAATCGCGGCGTGACCGGCATCATTGGGGTGAAGATTGTCACTGGCTATCCACCCTGGATCCCCCGCGAGCCAGTACGACGCACCTGGAAGGTAATCGGCACCGACTTCTGCCGCAGCATCACGCACCCAGGAAATGATCACGTCAACCGAGGCAGGACGCTCAGCCTTGTACCAGAAGGGCTCAACGACAATGAGCTGGGCATCCGGAAGCGCTGTCGCCAGTCGGTCAAAATCGCTCAATATCTGGCCGGGAAGTTCGTCTGCGTAGGTACCGAACGTGAAGTTGTCGTTAAGTCCCATCGTGACGATTACGACATCGGGATTGTCGGAAATGATGAAACTGGGGAGATCCCCTTCCCCGAAAGCCGTCCGGTTTCTCATGAAACCTAAACCACTCACGCTCGGATTGAACTCGCTCCAGCCATGCTGTTCGCTGAGGACCGTCGACCATCGCTTTTCTTCAGCGGACGCGCCCGTGCCATACGTATACGAGTCACCGTAGAAAGCGACCCGAAGCTCACCGGGGGCACGGTCATCCACGGCCGCAGCGCTAGCGGTGCACGCGGACAGACCAAGCGTCGCCGCAACCATCACTGCTGCCATGATCGTGCGAGCTGCGGAGTCGAATTTCATATCGGGAATTCGGTGCGGCTACGAAGTGGGATGACTCCCGTTAAGCCGAAACCTTTGCTGTGATCTTCGCTGCGACGAGCTCTGCGATCTGCACCGCGTTGAGTGCAGCACCCTTGCGCAGGTTGTCGTTGCTGATGAACAGCGCGAGGCCGCGACCGTTCGGTACACCCTCGTCCGCACGGATACGACCAACAAAACTGGCGTCGGCGCCGGCAGCATCGAGCGGCGTGGGAATGTCGCTGAGGCTGACGCCAGGGGCATCCCCCAGCAGTTCCATAGCGCGCTCAGGGCTCACAGGCTTGGCAAATTCTGCGTTGATCGACAGCGAATGCCCCGTAAAGACGGGAACGCGCACGCAGGTGCCGCTGACAAGAAGGTTGGGCAGCTCCAGAATCTTCCGGCTCTCGTTGCGCAGCTTCTTCTCTTCATCAGTCTCATACAGACCGTCATCGATAATGCTGCCCGCAAGCGGCACCACATTGAACGCAATGTTCTTGGGGAACTTGTTTGGTGCCGGCATCGTGACCGCAGCACCATCCTCAACAAGTCCGATCGTGTTCTGCGCCACAGCGGCAGCAGCCTGCTCAAGCAGCTCCTCGCCACCAGCAAGGCCTGCACCCGATACGGCCTGGTAGGTGCTCACAATCAGGCGCTCGAGGCCGGCTTCGGCATCCAGAACCTTCAACACCGGCATTGCGGCCATGGTGGTGCAGTTCGGGTTCGCGATGATGCCCTTCACAGCCTGATCGATTGCGTGCGGGTTCACCTCGCTAACAACCAACGGGACCTCAGGGTCCATGCGCCAGCCCGAAGAGTTATCGATCACGGTGACGCCAGCAGCAGCAAAACGGGGCGCCTGAGCCAAAGAAGTGGTCGCACCAGCCGAGAAAATCGCAATGTCAAGCCCGCTGGGGTCAGCAATCGATGCATCTTCAACAGTGATCTGCTCACCCTTGAATGGCAAAGTCGTGCCAGCACTGCGTGCCGATGCGAAGAAACGAATCTCTGCTACCGGAAAATCGCGCTCCTCAAGAAGACGACGCACAACAACGCCAACCTGACCTGTTGCACCAACAACACCAATACGGATGCCCGCGTTACCCATGAGACCCTCTACCTACCTATGTGCTCGCAACGAACGTCGCGAACCGTGAACAAATGTGGCCGACTAGCGACCGGTACCTGCGTGAACAACTGCGTCTTCGTCGCCATCAAGCCCAAACGCGGTGTGAACGACCCGCACCGCTTCTGCAACCGTATCGGCACGGGTGACAACTGAGATACGAATCTCACTGGTGGAGATCATCTCCATGTTGATTCCGGCCTCGAAGAGAGCAGTGAAAAGTCGTGCCGAAACGCCAGCGTTCGTGCGCATTCCGCCACCGACGACCGAGAGCTTTCCAATCTGGTCATCGTGCTGCAGCGACTCGAAGCCAACTTCGTCTTGGTGAAAGGTCAGTGCACGCAGCACGTCTTCGGCATCCGACTTCTTCAAAGTGAAGGAGATATCGGTACGACCAGTGGATGCCAGAGAAACGTTCTGAACGATCATGTCGATGTTGGCGTCTGCCGAGGCCACAATCGTGAAGATCTGCGCGGCCTTACCTGGCACGTCGGGAACCCCAACTACCGTGATCTTTGCTTCGCTCAGATCGGAGGCAACACCTGTGATGATTGCTTCTTCCACGCTCTCTCCATCCTTCGGATTGACCACTAACGTGCCCGTGTTGTTGTTGAACGACGAACGCACGTGAATTGTTACCCCATGCCTGCGCGCGTATTCAACCGCGCGCACATCGAGTACTTTTGCGCCAGCTGCTGCGAGCTCCAACATTTCTTCGCACGTGACGACGTTGACCTTGCGTGCCGACTTCACGATGCGGGGGTCGGCCGTGAACACGCCATCGACGTCGGTGTAGATTTCGCAACTCTCGGCGCCAAGCGCAGCCGCGAGTGCGACCGCTGTGGTGTCTGAGCCACCGCGACCGAGAGTCGTGATGTCCCCAGTTCCGCGGTTGAAGCCTTGGAAGCCGGCAACGATCGCGACTGCGCCATCATCGAGAGCTTCTTGAACCCGGCGAGGGGAAACCTCGACGATGCGTGCGGCACCGTGCTGGGCATCCGTGACCATACCGGCTTGGCTACCTGTGTAGCTGCGGGCGTCAACGCCGAAACTTTTGATCGCCATGGCAAGGAGTGCCATCGAAATTCGTTCGCCCGCAGTGAGCAACATGTCGAGTTCGCGGCCGGTCGGAATCGGCACGACTTGCTCGGCGAGATCGAATAGTTCATCGGTGGTATCGCCCATGGCAGACACCACAACGACGACGTCGTTTCCGGCTTTGCGGGTTTCGACGATGCGCTTGGCGACGCGCTTGATACTCTCAGCGTCGGCAACGGATGAGCCACCGAACTTCTGAACGATGAGGCTCATTGTTCTCCTGAAGCGGGTTTTAGCGGGCAAGTGCTGCCCAAAGTGCGAGTCTAACGGTGCGTGCACTCCCCGCCGAGTTCGTTACGGGCAGTGCTAGTGGTCGACGGTCCTGCGGCCTTCGAAGGCCCGCCCAAGCGTGACCTCGTCGGCGTATTCCAAATCTCCGCCGACCGGAAGCCCCGATGCGAGGCGCGAAATTCGAAGGTTGGGCTGAACCAGAAGCCGCGTCAGATAGGTCGCGGTTGCTTCACCTTCGAGATTGGGGTCGGTCGCGATGATGACTTCTGTGACGACACCGTCAGCCAACCGGCCCAATAGTTGCTTGATGCGCAACTGGTCGGGGCCGATTCCGTCGATGGGGCTGATAGCTCCACCGAGTACATGATACAGCCCAGAAAATTCGCGGGTGCGTTCGATGGCAACGACGTCTTTGGCTTCTTCAACCACACAAATGGAGGCGGGTGACCGGCGCGGGTCGCGGCAAATGGAGCAGGTTTCGTGCTCGGTCACGTTGCCGCAGATGGCACAGAAGTGAACCTTGTCGCGGATGTCGTTGAGCAGTTCTGCCAGCCGACGCACGTCAAAGCTCTCGGTCTGCAGAATGTGGAACGCGATGCGCTGGGCAGACTTAGGGCCGATGCCGGGAAGCCGACCGAGTTCATCGATCAGCTCTTGAACAATTCCGTCGTACACGGCTTACTCGTCTCTCGGCTGGGGGGTCACTCGCGGAGCAACCTGCTGCTCTTCGATGAAGGTGGCGTTCAATAGTTCACGCACAACCGACTCTCCATAACGAGAGCGGTCGATCTGCGCGGCCGCAGCGGACAGTGATGGCCGTGCTGCCTCCGCTGGTGGTCCGGATGCTGCTTCGGGCGTCGAGGCAGGTACCGACGGCTGTTTCGCTTTCTTGTGCTGCGCTGCCGTCTGTTCCTGCTTAGCTGCGCTCGAGGCTGCAGCCGCACCACTGCGCGACATCGACGGATCAACGTCGGGTTCTGGCTCGGATTCGGGAATGGCAGCTACTGCCCATCCGCCGGGCTCGCGATCCTCGGCCGGAGCAGGTTCCTCCGGTTCGGGCCCCTCGTCGGCAGCAGGCGGTACCGATTGCGAAGAACGTGGCTGTGATGCAGAAGTTTGCGGGGCAGGCGTCTGCGGCGCAGAACTCTGCTGTGCAGGCTCCTGAGAGCGCGATGGTTCTGGTGTGGATGCGGAATCATCCGGTGACGACTGAGGTGCAGCCGCGGGCGGCGCCGCAGCTGTTCCTTCTACTTTCGCCGACAATGCTGGCTCGAAGCCGAGCACGTGCACGAATGCTTTTTTGAGGTAGTCGCCGACGCCTTCGCCGGGGGCACTACGCTGCTTGAGCGCCTCCACATCACGTTCGCTCGGGAAGGAAAGCACCAAGGTCTTGTCGCGCAATTCAAGGGGCTTGGCCGTGAAGACAACCATCCAGGCGGTGCGCTTGAGCTTTTCGACAACATCAAGAATTTCGGGCCACGAATCTTTGATCTGCTGAATCGATACGGGTGTTGTGCGCGGTGCTGCGGCGGGCGTAGACAACACAGCGCCGGATGCGGCGGATGCCGGTGCCGCTGCGGAAGACGGGGCTGCAGACGCAGCTGGCGTCGACCCGTCGTGGGCGGCCTGAGAGGATCCTGCCGGAGCAGCAGCCGGTGGCGCCGCTGCAGCGACGGGGGCTGCGGCTCGTGCGGTCGCCGGTGCTGCCGCCTCGACCGCCGGCAATGACCCGTCGCCTTCGATGCCGATACGACGTTCGAGTCGTTCGACGCGAGCGAGTGCACCGCGCTGGGTGTTGTCGCTTGCGGGAACCAGAATGCGCGCAATCATTAGCTCGAGGTGCAGTCGCGGTGAGGTGGCCCCTGTCATCTCCGAGAGTGCCGCATTGATGACGTCGGCAGCACGCGAAAGTTCGGCGGCACCGAGCGTCTGCGCTTGCTGCGCCATGCGCTCAAGCTGGTCTTGAGGGATGCCGCGCAGAACGGATGCCGCGTGGTCGGCGGTGGCCGCAACGACAATGAGGTCGCGCATCCGCTCGAGAAGATCTTCAACGAAGCGTCGCGGGTCTTGACCGGTCTGAATAACTCGATCAACTGAGGAGAATGCGGCAGCCGCATCACCCGAACCCAGGGCGTCGATTACTTCATCGAGCAATTCGGCGTGCGTGTACCCGAGCAGGGCAACAGCGCGTTCGTAGCCGACAGTGGCGGTGTCAGAGCCAGCGATCAGCTGGTCAAGCAGTGAGAGGGTGTCTCGCACCGATCCGCCACCGGCACGCACAACGAGCGGGAGCACCCCGGGCTCAACTTCTACCTTCTCGCTCTCGGACAATTGCTGAACGTAGTCGAGCATCTGGGCGGGAGGAACCAAGCGGAAGGGGTAGTGGTGGGTGCGCGAACGAATCGTGCCAATCACCTTGTCTGGCTCGGTGGTCGCGAAGATGAACTTCACGTGCTCAGGCGGTTCTTCAACAATCTTGAGCATCGCGTTGAAGCCCTGAGGGGTGACCATGTGCGCTTCATCGAGAATGAAAATCTTGAAACGGTCGCGGGCTGGTGCAAACACGGCACGCTCGCGCAGGTCGCGGGCATCATCAACACCGTTGTGGCTCGCAGCATCAATTTCGACGACATCCAACGATCCGCCACCATCGCGGGAAAGCTCCACACACGACGGGCACACCCCACAGGGGGTGTCGGTTGGACCCTCAACACAGTTGAGGCAGCGAGCAAGAATACGGGCGGATGTCGTCTTGCCACAGCCACGCGGACCGCTGAACAAATAGGCGTGATTCACGCGGTCGGTGCGCAATGCTGTGCGCAGCGGATCGGTCACTTGAGACTGGCCGATGAGTTCAGCAAATGTCTCTGGCCGGTATCGGCGATATAGAGCAGCAACCACGCCCCTAGCGTAGTCGTGCCCGCTGACGATCCCAACGCGCGCTGAGCGAACAGGCAGCCAAAACGGGGCGGCTGAAACGTTTCTGCGACGTTGGGCAATCCGGTACGGCACGCGTTCCGAATCATCTTTAGTCGGTTGGTTGCCGACCAGCCACACCTGATCCGTGGCAGTATTCCCCGAACAAACGTGCAGGGCTTCCCGGGGGACGGCAAACCCTGCACGCATCTCGCTCTCGAAGCCGGTGGGTGGGTGGCAGCGCTCCAGTGCGTTGTCACCCATGCTCGCCTGCGGTGTCGCATCCTGCGGCGTCGAGAAATTATCAGTGTCCCCTCGATCAAAGGCCAATGCACGACATAGCGCAAGCCACCCAAACGGGCTCAGAGCGAGCAAATTGGCGCGCAATCTCCCTCTAGAGTGAGGCCGCAGCAACCGCCTCGCGAGCGATCTGGAGCTCTTCATTCGTCGGAACGACGAGCACTTTTGTTGCCGAGGCGGGTGTTGAGATGTCACGGGCGCCTCGGTCCGATGAGGCGTTCGCCGCGGCATCCAACTCAATCCCGAAGCCGTCAAGTCCGGTCACCGTTTCACGCCGGGTCGCCGCGTTATTCTCCCCCACCCCTGCGGTGAAGACGATCGCGTCGGCACCACCGAGCGCCACCAGATACGCACCGAGATAGTGACGAAGGCGGTGGTAGTAGACCGCGAGCGCGGCCTTTGCGTTCTCATCGCCAGCATCCGCAGCAGAGTGAACATCGCGCATATCGCCGGTGCCCGTCATACCCAGAAGGCCACTGCGGCGGTTGAGCAGCTGATCAAGCTCGGGCAGCGTCATGCCTGCCCGGCCAAGATGAAAGAGCGCACCAGGATCGATATCGCCCGACCGCGTGCCCATGACGAGCCCCTCGAGTGGAGTCATTCCCATTGAAGTGTCGATGCTGCGACCACCATCGATGGCGCACACCGACGCACCGTTGCCGAGGTGAAACACGATGAGTTTGAGATTGGAGAGCTCGCGGCCCAGCAGTTCGGCCGTCTTGCCCGCAACGTAGCGGTACGAGGTGCCGTGAAAGCCGTAGCGACGGATGCCGTGCTCGCGAGCAACATCGGCGTCAATTGCATAGGTGTAGGCCTCGGGCGGCAGGGTTCCATGAAACGCGGTATCGAAAACAGCAACGTGAGGAACATCGCCAAAGGCCGCTCGCGCAGCCCGAATTCCCTTCAAGTTCTCCGGATTGTGCAACGGCGCGAGCACCGAAATCTCGTCGAGCCGGTGCTCAACCTCATCAGTGATGACTGTCGCCTGCGTGAACTCCGCTCCCCCATGCACGACACGATGACCGACGACGGCCGGATGCTCGTCGCCGAGCTTCGCAAGAATCTGCTGCATCCCGTCGTCGTGGTCCTCGGCCCCTCCGCCGGGTTCCCCGATGCGTTCCACAATCCCACCGTTGTAGACGGAACCGGATTCGGCATCCAACAGCTCCCACTTAATCGACGAAGAGCCCGAGTTCACAACGAAGACGGTGGTCATGAGTGCTTTCCTGTTGCAACGGCGTCAGCCGCAACCCCCTGAGCTTGAATCGCGGTGATCGCGACAGTGTTCACGATGTCTTGCACGAGTGCACCTCGCGAGAGGTCGTTGATGGGTTTGCGCAATCCCTGGAGAACTGGCCCAATCGCGATCGCTCCGGCACTGCGCTGAACGGCCTTGTACGTATTGTTGCCGGTGTTGAGATCGGGGAATATAAACACGGTAGCGCGACCAGCCACCTCTGAGTCTGGCATCTTCGATTTGCCGACTGCGGCATCCACAGCGGCGTCGTATTGGATGGGGCCGTCAACCGCAAGGTCGGGCCGGCGTTCTATTACTAGCGCGGTCGCAGCGCGCACCTTGTCGACGTCTGCACCGCTGCCCGACGACCCAGTCGAGTACGACAGCATCGCGATGCGCTGATCGATACCGAACTGTGCGGCGGTTGCTGCAGACGAGATGGCGATGTCAGCCAGTTGAGCGGCATCCGGATCAGGGTTCACTGCACAGTCGCCATAAACCAGCACGCGATCCTCGAGGCACATCAAGAACACACTCGACACGATTGACACGTCAGGCTTGGTTTTGATGATCTCAAAGCTAGGCCGAATCGTGTGCGCGGTCGTGTGGGCGGCACCAGAAACCATTCCATCGGCCAAGCCCAAGTACACCATCATGGTGCCGAAGTAGGACACATCAGTCACGGTCTCGCGGGCGACTTCCATGGTCATTCCCTTGTGGGCCCGCAGCTTCACATACTCGGTCGCGAAGCGCTCCCGCAGGTGCTCATCGAAGGGGCTCAGGATGCTCGCGCCCGAGATATCGAGACCGAGCTCAGCCGCACGACTGCGCACCTCACCCTCGTCCCCCAGAATCGTCAGCTTCGCGACACCACGGCGCAACAGCGTGCTCGACGCTCGAAGGATGCGGTCGTCACCGCCCTCCGGAAGAACGATGTGTTGCGGCTGCTGCCGGGCACGATCCAACAGCCCGTACTCAAACATCAAGGGTGTAACCACCATGGGCGGGTTCAGTTCGAGGCGCTGCAACAGCACCTCAGCATCCACATGCTGCTCGAACAGAGCCAACGCAATATCAAACTTGCGAGGCGAATCTGCTGCCAAGCGACCCCGCGTCTTCGTAATAATGCGTGCGGTGTCATAGGTGCCGAATCCGGTACGGATCACAGGCAATGACAAGTCGAGACCGTCGATGAGCAACTCGATCTGCGGCAGCAGCTCAAAACCGCCGTTCAGGATGATGCCAGCCAGCGACGGGAACGTCTCCGATGCGTGCGCCATCAGCGTCGCCAACAGCACATCTGATCGGTCACCGGCAACAACCACGACCGAGCCCTCGATCAGACGGGTCAGCACGTTCTCCATCGTCATACCGGCAACAACGACGCCGAGTGCTTCACGCAGCAACAGGTCGCGGTCGCCCTTAAGCAGTTCACCATCGACCGCCACCAAAAGTGAGGCCAGACTCGGAGCAATAAGGAAGGGGTCTTCGGGGATCGCCCACACCGGCGTATCGCCGCCGACCGCGGCGCCAACGCCCGCAATGATCTCTGTGAGGCGATCGGGGTCAGAGCGATTCACGACCACACCAACCAACTGAGCGAATGCGGAATCCAACTCCTGGTGAGCGATTGCGTAGACCTGCGCCAGATCGTCGGGGGTTCGGTTCTCGCCATCCTCAGATTGGCCACCCAAAACAAGGAGAACCGGGGCGCCAAGGTTTGCAGCGACTCGCGCGTTGTATGACAACTCGGTCGGGCTGCCCACATCCGTGTAATCAGAACCGAGGATGACCACGACATCGCATTGGGCCTCGACGGCCTTGAACCGCTCAATGATTCGGCTCAGCGCGGCTTCGGGATCGGCATGCACATCGTCGTAGCCGACACCCACAGCGTCGCCATAGCTGAGGCCGACAGCATCGTGGCCAAGCAGCATCTCGAGCACATAGTCCTGGCCATCGCTGGTGCGGGCAACCGGTCGGAATACTCCCAACCGTTTTGCTTCGCGACTGAGCGTATCGAGCAGACCGAGGGCGATCGTGGACTTGCCAGCGTGCCCCTCGATGGAAGTGATGTAGATGTTTCGCGCCACGTCGTCAGCCTACGCGGCCAGCATGAGCCTGGCCCGAGAAACTTGGGCTCATCGAACAAAAGAAAAGACCCCTCGCGCACCCGCCAGAGCCCGGTTACCCTTGCTACGTTTCCGTCCTGGGGGAGTTGGCCTGGATGGCGCCACGCGAGGAGCCGAACCCAGTCTACCCAAATCTGTGGCCGCTCGCGCTCGCGAACATTACGGCATTCGGCTCGCCACGCGCCGCCGATTACCGCTGAACCGCTCGCCCCGTTATGATCACATGAGGTCGATTGCGCTCGTGCGCGTTCGATTTGCCAGGAGAATTCGCCTAGTGGCCTATGGCGCACGCTTGGAAAGCGTGTTGGGTGCAAGCCCTCGGGGGTTCGAATCCCCCATTCTCCGCACTTACCCGTAGTTATCGCGAGATGCGAACTGACGAAGGGACCGCCGTTGACACACAAGAGTGCCAGCAGCAAACCTTCGCGAAACGATCCTCGACAGCGTCTCGGTCAGCCCCTATCGCTCTTTCGTCGCGGACTGATCGCCGGCCTAGCCTTTGCGGTCCCCGTGTTCGGTGTGCTCTACGCCCTCACCATCCCCGATGGCCCGTGGCTCGCAGTCGCCATCACGCAGGCTGTCGCAGTAGGTGCAGCCGCTGCGACATCCATCGGCTACTTTCGCAGCGCCATCTGGATTGGCCCCACCTCACCCACCGTGACCGAGCGTGGTTTCTTCTTTGCGCGGGTCAGCCATTTTGATAAGGCAGAGGCCGTCTCGATTTTGCTGGCTCAGGTCTACACAAGCGATGGCTCAGAAACCCGACCGCAGCTGGTGATCCTGGGCGCCAACAACAAGCGATTGCTTCGCATGCGTGGCCAATATTGGCCTCAGAGCGCCATGGACGTGGTTGCGTCACACTTTGACGTTCCCGTCTTTAGCATCCCCGACGCAGTGTCTACGGGCGAGCTTCGCGCAGACTACCCGCACGCCGTCTACTTTCTCGAACGTCACCCCGTTCTTGTGGCACTGATCGCCGTTGGCGGCACTGCGGCCACAGCTGCAATCTTGATGGGCGCACTCGCGCTCATCCGCTCCATCACCGCTTAACGACAAATGCCGCGGCCCCGCAAGCGCCGAAGCGACCTACGGTTCCGCGGCAACTGCCGCACGAGCATTTAGCTCTTGACTGACCCACTCATGAGTCCGCCAATGAAGTACTTACCGAGCACGATGTACACGATCAGTGTCGGCAGCGATGCGAGCAGTGCACCAGCCATGGCAGCGCCATAGTTGGCCAACTGAGCACCCTGCGCGAGGTTGTTCAGGGCGAGCGATACTGGCCCCTCATTCTGGTTCGAGAGGAACAGGGCGAACAAGAAGTCGTTCCAAGCCGACGTGAACTGCCAAATGATCGTCACAACAAAGCCGGGTAGTGACAATGGCAACACGATGCTGCCAAAGGTGCGCAGCATCCCGGCGCCGTCCATGCGCGATGCTTCCATCAACTCGTGCGGAATGCCCGCGTAGTAGTTGCGGAAAATCAGCGTACAAATCGGCAGACCATAAATGACGTGAACGATGAGCAGAGTTGAAATATCGCTTGGCAAGCCAAGAGTCGTCTTCATCTGCACCAGTGGCGTCATGATCGCCTGGTAAGGAATGAACATTCCGAACAGGATGACCGTGAACACGATGTCGGCGTACGGGAAGCGCCAGCGCGCGAGCACGAACCCGTTCATCGCTCCGAGGAACGATGCGATCAGTGCGGCCGGGATTGCCAGCAGGAAGGTGCGACCGATGGATGCCGAAAGCGCGTTCCAGGCGAGCGCCCAGTTGTCGAAGCCGGTGGGACCGCCTTCAAGCGCGGGCTCCCATGGCCACCGAACGGGTAGTCCCCACGAGGTTGCCGGGTTGACGTCCTGTGGCGGCTTGAGGCTTGTGACGATAAGTACGTACACGGGCATCAGTACGACGATCATGAACAGCACTAGGAACACGTACTTCATGGTGCGGCTCAGTCGCTTGCGGTTGCGGAGCGCCGTTTCTCCTGGCATCTCTGAATTGCTGGAGACGCGAGGCGTTTTTTGGGCTTCAGTACTGACGCTCATCGCTGCTTCCTCTCTGAACGGGCCGTATAGACCAAGTAGGGCACGATCAGCACGGCGACGAACAGCAACAGAATTGTCGCGATCGTTGCGGACTTTGCGTAGTCGTTAGCGGTGAGGGCAACCCACAGGTAGGTTGCGGGAACCTCGGTCTGATAGATCGACTTTGTGATCGCCATGATGAGGTCGAAGACCTTCAGCGACATGTGGCCAACGATGATGAGGGCGGAGAGAGCGACGGGGCTCAGCTGGGGGAAGATCACGTAACGGTAGAGCTTCCACTCGGTTGCGCCATCCATACGGGCCGCTTCACGCAGCTCCATAGGAATACCGCGGAACCCGGAGAGGAACAACGCCATTACATAGCCAGCAAGTTGCCAGATCGCGGGCAATGCGATTGCCGCCATGCCCCAACCTGGTTCACTCCACCAGGCGTTCTGCAGAAAGTCGAGACCCATGATCTCGAAGATCCGGTTGAGTCCGGATGCACGATCACCCTCGGCACTGTTGAGCAACCAGCGCCAAACGACACCGGATGCTACGAACGAGATCGCCATCGGGAACAGGAACACCGAGCGGAAGACACCCTCAGCAGTGACGCCCTTGTCGAGCATCCATGCCCACAAAAAGCCGAAAAGCATGGTTCCACCGATGAAGAACACGGTGAAGACACCGAGGTTCTGCAGCGAATGAATAAAGCGCTCTTCGGCAAAGAGCGCGAAGTAGTTGTCGAGTCCTACGAACTCGGTTCCCGGCACGAGACTGTGCCGGTTGCTCATGGAGACCGCGACGTTGGCGCCGATCAGACCATAGACGAATATGCCGATGACGATGATCGTCGGTGCGATCAGTAGGAGCGGTGGCCCCCAGTTTCTATAACCCTTTTTCACGCGCGAGCTCCTCGGTTTGCACGGTAGTGGGTGGAGGCATCTCTGCCCCCACCCACTAATTCTCGTGGTGCTAGTTAGCCCTGAGCCTTGTCAGAAGCTGCGACGAGTCCTGAAAGGAGCGAGGCTCCGTCGCGGTCGGCACCGAACTTACCGATGGCCGAGGAGATGTCTCCCGACCATGCGATGCTCGCCGCTGCACCGTGTGCGAGCGAGCTCACAACGGTGTCTTCACCGAATGACTTGATCGCGGTCTGCTGGTACGCGGGGTAGTCAGTGGCAACCGTGTCAGTGCGTGCAGGAATCGAACCCTTGGCGAGGTTGAATGCTTTCTGGCCTTCTGCGGAGCTGATGGTCTTCAACCAGCCGAGTGCGGCCGCCTCGTGAGGTGCGCCAACGGAGAGTGTGAACGAGTCAGCGAGGAAGTCGAAGACTCCGTCGGTTCCGGGGGTAGCCCACGTGGTGTACTCGTTGTCGTAGGTCCAGCCAGCCTGCTGGAATGCAGACTCGGCCCAGTCACCCATCACGTTGTATGCGGCGTTGCCGTCAAGCAGGATCTGCGTTGCCGCATCCCAGTCAAGACCAGCGAAGTCGCTGTTCGTGTACTCGAGAAGCTCACCGTAGTGTGCGATTGCGGCTTCAACGCCAGCGCTGTCCCATGCGGTGTCTCCGGTCCAGAGTCCCGAGTAGCCTTCGGCGCCGAGGTCAGCGATGAGAACGTTTTCGAAGAGCTGCATCTGAGTCCACTCGGTACCGAGTGCGAGAGGCGTCTCGACGCCTGCATCCTTGAGCTTCTTCAGGTCTACGAGCCATGCGTCGATGTCAGCGGGTGCCTTCATCGGGTCGATGCCAGCATCCTTGAGCACCTGGGTGTTGGCCCAGACGACGTTTGCACGGTGAATGTTGCTGGGTACGGAGTAGATGGCACCGTCAACGGTGATGCGTTCGATCAGGCTCTCGGGGAATACATCGGTGAGTCCGTTCTCCTGGAAGAACGAGCTGAGGTCTTGAAGCTGACCGGCATTGATGTAGTCCGTGAGCTCGGCTCCGGCGTGTGCCTGGAACGTGTCCGGCGGGTTGTTGGCTTCGAGGCGTGACGCCAAAGCAGCCTTCGCATTGGAGCCGGCGCCGCCAGCTACCGATGCGTTGATGAACTCGGCGTCGGGGTTCTGCTCTTCGAATACCTTGACGAGAGCGTCGAGACCGACCTTTTCGGATCCTGATGCCCACCAGGTGAATACCTCAACCTGGCTAGCGTTGTCTGGGTCTGTCGTCCCGGTGTTGCTTGAGCAGCCCGCGAGAACGAGGCCTAAGGCCACCGCCCCGGCGATAATGGAAAGTGGCTTACGCATTCTGTGTTCCTCCATTGGAAAGTGAGTGCTGTTCCGTTCAAGAAGTGAATCGGACGTTCCCCAGTAAACTGTGTGGCCTTGAGTTTGACAAGTGAACGCAACGGTTTTCTTCGAAATCGTATGGTCACGATTTCGCAACAGCCCCCTGAATTGGGCACGCCCGCGACAGCCTCGAACCACATGCTCGCCTGAAAATTTCCCGAAAACACAAGGAAATAGCGCCCAAGTGGGTGTCTAATCACCTCGGAGTGGCATCCGGATGATCGCCTTATCTAGCGCCGCTTGAGCGTTGAGAAAATCCCGCGCAGAACCTCGCGAACCACCGTCTGTCCAGTTTGTGAACCCAAGACGTCTTCTAAAACGTTCGGTTGCTTGCGTGTAGACGTTCGCGTTGTGGTGCGCTTTGACGTCTTTGAGCGCTCGCTCGTACTCTGCCTGCACCTTCGCCTGCTCTTGCGCAGTCGCCTGCGCACTAATCTCGGCCTCTTCCGCGGCCTCGACAGCAGCATCCGCCTCGGCTGCAGCATTCATCTTTACGGCAAGAATTTCGCGCGCAGACTCGCGGTCGACCGCGGTGCCATACGTTGCCATCAAGGGGGATGCGGCCACAGCGGCCGACATCACGGCAGCATCCGTCGGAGACATCGAACCACGAGGGGCCCGCAAGCGAGTCCACGCCACCGGAGTGGGCACACCCTTCTCGTTCATCACCGTGATGATTGCTTCACCCGTTGCCAGACTCGTCAGCACCTCCCCCAGGTCATAGCCCGAGGTCGGATACGTCGATACCGTCGCCTTGAGCGCCTTTGCTGAATCAGGAGTGTGGGCGCGCAACTGGTGCTGAAAGCGCGAACCGATCTGCGCGAGTACATCGCTCGGCACATCTTTCGGCGTCTGCGTTACGAAGACCACACCGACACCCTTGGAGCGAATCAGACGAACCGTCTGGGTGATCGAAGCGATGAAGTCTTTCGAGGCATCGTTGAACAGCAAATGCGCTTCATCGAAGAAGAAGACCAGCTTCGGCTTGTCAATGTCTCCCACCTCTGGAAGGTCGTTGAAGAGGTCGGCACGAAGCCACATCAAGAACGTCGAGAAGAGCGCAGGTTTGTCGTTGACTCCCGGAATCTCGAGCAAACTAACAATGCCCTTGCCCTCGGCATTCGTGCGCAAGAACAGCGACGTATCGATCTCAGGCTCGCCAAAGAACGCGTCAGCGCCCTCATTCGCAAAACCGATAAGTTCACGCAGGATGACGCCGGCCGTCGCCGAGGAAAGCCCACCAAGTGTCTTCAGCTCAGCCTTGCCATCCTCGCTCAGTAGGTACTGCACGACGGCGCGCAAGTCGCTGAGATCCACCAGAGGCAGCCCCGCCTTGTCTGCATAGTGGAAGATCAATCCTAGGCTCGACTCCTGAGTGTCATTGAGCCCGAGCACCTTGGAGAGCAGCAGCGGACCAAAGCTTGAGACCGTGGCCCTGATGGGAACTCCAGTGCCCATCCCGCCGAGCGTGAAATATTCGGTTGGGGATGCCGCGGGCTGCCAGTCTTGGCCGATCGAATCGGTGCGCTCTAGCAGCTTCTCGCTCGAGGTTCCCGCAGTCGCTATGCCGGAAAGGTCACCCTTGATGTCGGCAGCAAAGACGGGAACGCCGGCAGTCGAAAGCTGTTCGGCTAACACCTGAAGCGTCTTGGTCTTACCGGTTCCCGTCGCACCGGCAACCAAACCGTGGCGGTTGAGCATCGCAATCGGAATTCGCACCGGAACATCGGCGAGCGCATCACCGTTCACGAGCGCGCCCATCTCAAGCACTTCACCCTCGAAGGCATAACCATCACGAATCGCGGCGACTTCTGCCTCGGTCAGCGGACCGTCGGCTGAGCTCGACTTTGCTGCGGCCTTCGTAGCCGCTGGCTTCATCGTCGCGGCCTTCGGTTCATCGGTAGGTTTCGCTTGGGCTGCCTCCGCAGCCTGTGTCTCTGCTGACGCCGCTTCGGCAGCCGCGAGCGCGGCCTGTGCTTCCGCTAGGGCTTTCTTGGCTGCTTCTACCTGCGCTGCGGCATCCGTCATTCTTCTAGCCTACGTAGTGGTATGCATTTAACGCTCTCTTAGCGTCCCGATCGAGGCGTGCTCTCGGCGGGTCGCGTCACTCTCAACCCGTTTCGGCAGATAGCTTTCGCGCGAACGGGGCCCATACGATCACCGCAACGCCTACCCCGATCAGAGCGCCACCGATGGTGTCGCTGAGCCAGTGCGCGCCCAAGTAGGTGCGGCTAAGGATCATCAGAATCGTGTAAATGATGCCGACAAACCACACCCAGCGACGTTGCAGCAGAATGATCAGCACGACGGCGAGCGTCGCCGCATTCGCTACATGCCCCGACGGGAATGAACCGAGGTCAGCGGTCACCAAAATTTCCGTCGGGCGGGCACGACCGAACGTTACCTTGAGCAGTTGCACGACTCCAGCGCTCGCGGCCGACGCCGCAATAAAGTACAGGGCTGCCCATCGACGTTTAGCAATCAGGAAAGCCAGAGCACCGCCCAGCGGCACTACAAGCACCCCGAACCACCCACCACCGATGAAGTTCATCGCCAGCGCGGGCAACGTGAAGAAATTGGAGCGGATGTTCACGAAGTCATTGAGCACCAACTCATCGAGGCTCACTGTGCTGTTGCGCGTGGCAATCAGCACCCCAAGCAAAACGGCGAGCCCCACAACGCCCACACCGCTAATCAGCGGCCAGTGCGATGTAACGCGGCGAGCATCGGCGTGAGAGAGCTGTTTATTCACCCTGTTAAAGTAGCGGGCAAACCTCAAGAAATGCCTAGACTGACCAATCGCAGAGACCCGAGTCTCCTCGGTGTTGCGACGGGCTGCACTGCCCTAGCGTGACAGTGCCGGCACCGAGCGCGGACGCACCACAACCCACATCACGATGATCGAGACGGTCGCAGTGCAACCCATCACTATTCCCATCGGAATCGCGTTGGTTATTCCGAACCATCCGACAATCGGCGACGTGAGCCCGGCAAGACCGAAGTTCACGGCCCCCAGCACTGATGCCGCGGTTGCCGCCTCGCCCCCGTGGTTTGCCAGCGCAAGAACCTGCGTGCAGGGGAACGAGAAGCCACAGAACATTACGAAGAAGAACAACGGAATGAGTACGGCAAACAGATCACCGTTGACAACATCCAAATAGACGATCGTGGATGCCGACAGCAGAAGTCCAACACCAGCGCCGGCGAGAATCCACTGCGGCCCGACGAAACGCATAAGGAACGCACTTGTTTGCACACCGAGAACGACGCCGATCGAGTTGACGGCAAACACGAGCCCGAAAGCTTGAGGATCGAGACCGTAGACGTTCTGCAGAAGGAAGGGAGAGGACGACAGGTAGGCGAACAACCCCGAGAAGGTCATGCCAGCGATGATTGCGGTACCCACGAAGACCCGGTCGGTGAAGAGTGCTTTGTAGCGATCCCGGGCGGTGGCATGGCCGAGGTCCCGACGTCTAGCCGGTGGCAGAGTTTCAACGATGAAGAACCAGGCGGCAAGCAACACGAGCGCGCCGTAAATGGCCAAGAATACGAACATTCCGCGCCACGGGGTGATCAGCAGCAGTTGCGATCCAATGAGCGGAGCCAGGATTGGAGCCAGACCTTGAACGAGCGCGAGCCGAGAAAGCATCCGCACGAGCGGTAGTCCGCCGAACAGGTCGCGCACAACGGCCATCGCGACCACAGCACCTGCAGCAGCACCCATGCCCTGCACGAGGCGGAAAACAAACAGCAATTCAATATTGCCCGCGAGCGCAACTCCGAGGCTTGCCATCAAATGCACACTGGTTGCCACAATCAGCGGAAGACGTCGTCCAAGTCGGTCGCTCAACGGACCAACGATCAGTTGACCAAGCGCAAACCCCAGCGTTGTTGCGGTGAGCGTCAGCTGCACAACGGCAGCGGTGGTCTGCAGATCTGCCTCGATCAGCGGAAACGCCGGCAGGTAGAGGTCTACCGTAAACGGACCGAGCGCGGTCAGCGCGCCAAGCACGAGCACATAGACGAGTCGTTGACGTGCAGACAGCGAGTCACCGGGATGAACGACGGTAGTCAAACGAATCCTTGCTAAGAGAATGCCCGGAGAGGGCGCGGCACAATGAGATTGCCCGCAACCCCGAAGGCTAACCCAGCCTACGCCCGCTTAAGCGCCAACCATGACCCGCCGAAAAGTGGGCCCGGCCTCTTCTCTAGTCGGTACAGTTTTGCTCCGCGTACAGCCGCGAGTAAACCCCGCCGCCTGCGATCAACTCGGAGTGCGTTCCCCGCTCCACAATCTCGCCAGCGTCAACAACGAAGATCACGTCAGCCGAGCGCACGGTCGACAGTCGGTGCGCCACAGCAATCGTTGTTCGGCCTCGGGATGCGGTGTCGAGCGCGCCCTGCACCGTGCGTTCCGAGATGGAATCCAGTGCGCTCGTCGCTTCATCGAGGATGAGCACGCTTGGGTCTTTGAGTAGCACGCGAGCAATGGCAATTCTCTGCTTCTCGCCACCTGAGAGGCGGTAGCCCCGCTCCCCTACAATCGTCGCGTAACCCTCCGGGAACGACATGATCGTGTTGTGAATGTTTGCCCCGCGGGCGGCCGCCTCTAGCTGCTCCACACTTGCATCGGGGCGGGCGTAGGAGAGGTTCTCGGCGATGCTCGCGTGGAACAGATATGT
Organism: Rhodoglobus aureus; assembly: GCF_039527955.1. Taxonomy (NCBI): domain Bacteria; kingdom Bacillati; phylum Actinomycetota; class Actinomycetes; order Micrococcales; family Microbacteriaceae; genus Rhodoglobus; species Rhodoglobus aureus. Next base: position 28,378 of record NZ_BAAAKW010000066.1, read on the forward strand.
TTCTTGGCTGACGATTCCAATGTTCTGAATCAGGGAGTCCTGCGTCAAATCGCGTACGTCATCCCCCGCAAACAGCACGAGGCCATCGCTGGCCTCATGCAGCCGTGGAATCAGGTACGAGACCGTTGTCTTGCCTGCACCCGACGGCCCGACGAAGGCCGCATATTGGCCCGGCTCTATCGAGAAGCTCACCGACTGGAGCGTTGCCTTTGTGGATGCGTCGGCATCCGGGTACCGGAAGGTCACGTTGTCGAACGCGACCGCTCCCAATGCATCCGTGCGTACGGCTCGGGCGTCGGGCTTGTCGATGATGGCCGGCTTGAGGTCGAGATACTCAAAGATGCGGGCAAAGAGTGCGGACGATGTTTGAAGGTCGAGCGCAACCCGCATGAGCCCAAGCAGCGGGAACATTAATCGCGCCTGCACCGTAGTGAAGGCCACGATGGTTCCTGCGGTGACGTCTACGCCTCCCGTTATGAGGTACGCGGCGACAACGTAGACGATGGCGGGAATGATCGACAGAAAGATATTGACCGTGGCAAAGAACCACTGCCCGCTCATCTGTTGACGAACCTGCAAGCCAACCTGTAGATCATTTTCTTGCGAGTAGCGTTCGGTCTCGACTGTCTGTTGGTTGAAACTCTTCGACAGCAGGATGCCCGAGACGCTGAGGGACTCTTGGGTGATCGCCGTCATGTTGCTCAGCGACTCTTGGGTCTTGGTAGCGATCCGTGCACGTACCTGGCCGACGCGGCGCTGGGCGATCACGATGCCGGGCAGAACGATAACGGCAACGATGGTGAGCTGCCAACTAAGCACAAGCATGCTGATGAAGGCGGCGATCACTGTCACGGTGTTTCCAATGACGCTCGAGACTGTGTTGTTGAGCACGCCAGCAACACCACCGACGTCATTCTGGAGTCGTGATTGGATGACACCGGTCTTGGTTCGCGTGAAGAACGCGAGTTCCATGCGCTGCAGTTGGTCGAACAGGCGTACCCGTAGCGCACCCATCACCTTATTGCCGACGGTCGCCGTGAGATAGGTCTGCCAGACACCGAGCGCGGCGGAGGCGATCCACAATCCCACCATGATGCTGACAAGCTGCAGGAGGATCGGGATGTTGGGGTCGCCACCTGGAGGGAACAGGCCTTCATCGAAGGCGCGTTTGGTTAGTAGCGGCGGGACCACACTAATTGCGGCGCCAATCAGTACGAGGGTGATCGTGAGGCTGAGAGCCGCGCGATGTGGCTCAAAGAGTTGAGCGATCCGGCGGAGCAGGTGCGGGATCTTCGGCGCTGACGCGTTCTCTGCCTTTTGAGCCGAATAGTCGCCGCCACTGACCCGGCCACCGCGTCGGGGGCCACTAACTGTGCTCATAGTTCGAGACTAGTTCGCGCGTGACCCCTTAACGGTCAATCGCACAGCGCTCCAGTGCGCTGTGCGAGAAACCGTAGATGAAAGTTCGGCGGGCAACCGAAGTTACCCGCCGAACAACCGGGATCAGCCTTTGCGAACTACCGAACGTCGTCGCGCAACGCTGAACCCTACGAGCACCAGTCCGAGCTGCAGGAACCCGAGTCCAGCGAGTGTCGGAGTGATAGTGCTCGAGCCTGTGAATGCCAGGGTGGGCAGATCAATCGGAGGAACGGCTACCGGCGGCACCGTTGTGGGTGGCTCCTCAGGGGGGAGCGGGAAGGTCGGCAGGTCGCACACCTCCAGCGAGATGTCGCCTTCGGCGCCCAACGTGTTCTCAGCGTTCACGATCGACACGGTGTAGGTCTCGCCGTTCGGCACGTCGGTGATGTTGAGCGAGAGCGTCGGCAGTTCCGCTTCAAAGGTGATCGGAGCCACCCCATCTACGGGGTTGCCGGTCGACTTGGTAACCACCGAGACGGTGTACTTCTGGCCGACAGCCAGGTCACTAGCAGAGACTGCGATTGTCGATGCGCCCAGTACGTTGCACTCAGCCTGGCTGAGCATCACGACCGGGTTTCCGGGGCACGCCGTCAGATACATATCCGCCGCGGCCGTGACCGTCGGGTTCGACTTGGTGTCGATAACGACCACTCGGTAGTTGTTGTCTGGAGCAAGCCCGTCGAACGTGAACGACTGTGCATCGGCAGTACTCGAGTCAAGCGGCTGTGCTGCAGCAACTTCACCGTTGTCACGCATGAGAGTGACGGTGTAGTCGCGGCCTACAGCAAATCTCGAGACCGTAGCGGTGAGCGCTGACGTGCCACCAGGCGCGGTGCACTGTTGGGCCGCGATCTCGATCGTCGTGTCGTTTGTCGCACAAGGGAGCAGGGTTACCGTTGCGCTCGCCGTGTTGCTCGCCAGTAGATCATCGGTGACCGTTGCCGTGTAATCGCCTTCAGGAAGGTTCGTCAGTTCAGCATCGAAGCGGTCGGTCGTCGCAACGAAGTTGTTCTCGGTGAGAACAGGCTTGTTCGCTGAATCGGTGATGACCACGGTGTAGGTGCGGCCAGGAACAAGCCCCTCAACAGCAACCGTAATCTTGCCTTCCGCATCCGTTGAGACCACGGTGCACTGAGTAGCCATCAACGTCGGCTTGACCAGCAACTCGGGGCACGGGAGGAAGGTGTGCGTTGCGCTTTTGAGCGGTACAGCCTTTGCCACGCTTGTGTCTACGACAGTCGCGTAATAGCTAGCGGACGGTGTTGCTGCTGAGTTGTATGCACCCGTAGTGGAGTTCGCCACGAAGGTGTGGGTGTCGACTACCGCGTTCGAGCTGGCGTTGACCACAGTGATGCGGTATTCGCGGCCAACTACGAGATCGCTGAGCTTTACCTTGATCGATGCACCTTCACCAGGAACGGTGCACTCGTTAGGAACAATTGCGATTCCTGAGACCCCGGGACAAGCAAGTGATTGAACCGTCTTGAATGCGGTGAGGGCGCGATTGGTGGTGTCTGTAATCGTCACTGTATAGGTGGCGCCAGCGACCACTCCCTCCCACGTGTAGCTGCCAGTGGTCTGGGCGGGCGTGTAAATCACCGTCTTCGTGCCACCTGCGCCGCCAGCGAGCGTCAGCTCGTACTTGCGGTCAGCAACCAGGCCTTTGAAAGTTGCAGTGATATCGGTCGAGCCACCGGGTGCATCACAGCGCGGGGAGGTGACGTCAATGATGCTCTGCGAGACGCACGGCGTGGACGTCTGAGTCCAGGTGGGGTTCCATTTGGTGTTCGACGGGTCTTTCCACGCCACGATCGATGCGGTGAAAGTGTGAGCCTCGGTGGAGTTGGGGAACGCAAAGAACTGCGAACCGCTTTGGCTGAATGGGATGACCTGCTGTTCGCCACCCGTGAGTTGGTACTTGAAGAGGTTCTGCTGTCCTTCGCCGGAGCCACTCGCCTGATAATAACGGGCAGATACTGTGACTCCCTCACACGAGACATTGATGCTCGGTATCGTTGCCTCGGCAGCAGAGGATACGGAGACGACGGCCAAGCCTGACCCAACGACCAAGGCAAGGGCAACTACGGCGGAAATGCCGCGGGTGCTTCGCAACGACCAACGCTTCCGCGGTTGTCCAGTGGACTTATCGAATCGGGGGGTTCGATTTGCGGCGCGCCAACGCACCTTAAAGTTATTCACTTAGGGTTTCGCTCTCGGGTAGCGAGCGACTCGGAACATATTCGAACCTGAAGCGCGCGGGAAGCGAATCAGTCCGGCGGGGGATTCCGGGTGGCTCTATCGGGTTTTGTCACACGTTCGGGGGGTAAATAATGCAACGTGCCCATTATGGGGGGCAATGAGAAACAAACACAAGCCAGACACGCCGAAACACGCTTCGGCCGGTAGTCTTACTACTCTCGCGTCACCCACCCGACTAGGTGTACTGCCCAGGGACGTTGGTTGAATCGGTGTGACGACTCGCTGTAGTTGTTGAGGGCTGGGTGAGGGCCTCCGGTTGAAAGTGGAGTTGTTGACACAA
>NZ_BAAAKW010000067.1:0-35326 GCF_039527955.1 Rhodoglobus aureus
AGAATTCGGCACACCTAAGGGTCACCGAGTATGACAACCCCTCTCTAGGCCAGTATTCATATGCTCAGATCAAGGTCCCATCCACACGTTTTGGCCTATAACCCGTTATCGCGAGCGGAGACGGATGCCACGTCTCGATGGTTCGGATCGGCCACACACCACCACGGTGTGTACATCTAGCAGCACGGTTTCTAGTAGGTCGAGGGTTGCTTCAGCGCCCTCGAGAAGCTCTGCAATCTTGGGCTTGCGAGAGGCTACACCGAGATACCACGGCACGATATTCCAGAGCAGCACACTCGCGCGGACCTTTTCTCCCTCGAGCAGGATGAGCACTCAAGCTTTCGAAGCAGCATCTGCAGGTTCGAAGTGGAGCACAAGTCGCGGCGCGACTTCGAAGCGAGAGATCCATTGGCGAAGGGGATCCGCGGGGTCGATGCCTTCGAGCATCCGGCGGCGCTCATCGAGAACTGCTGGGTTGTGAAATCCGCGTGGCTGGGTGAGGTGCACCCGCTGATGCTATCCATAGACCACTTTCGACAATACGGCGAAACTTCGACGGGCAGCATGCGTAGGGAAAAGCAAGAACGCTACACCAGACAGGAATGTCTACTGTCCCCATGATAGGGGTCATGGTACTTTGTGGGCAGCACCAGACTGAGTCATCTCAGTAACCCCGACGGTGCTAAAGAAGGTGATACCCGAATCTCACCCCAGCGGCGCGTTGTACCCCCGTAAATGCGCTCGCGCTCTCTTTCGTGCGCCAATGGCGGCCACGACTCTGCAGCTGCGTGCCGATGCGCCGGAAATGCCATCCCCCTGCAGAAAGCTGCCAATCATGTCCATGAAGAAACTACTGGCGACGGTCGCCAGTATCGCTCTCACGGGTGGCGCGCTCCTCGGAGTCTCCGCCCCGGCATTCGCTGATGAAGCTGCCGCACCCGCAAGCGCTCCCGACGCCTATGTTGCCGAGGGAGAAAGCGGAACCCCCACATCCGAAGTCACGGCCCAATCGACTACTAGCGCCGTGGTCGTCGATGATCCTGCGCCCGTAGTTGCGAAACCAACCCCCGCAGTCACAAAGCCGGCGCCAGTCGTAAAAGAATCGGCGCCTCTCGTAGAAGCACCAGCGAGCGCTCAAACAACTGCGCCCTCATCCCAAGCCCGCGCAAACAACAACGATAATGAGGCCGATAGTGAAAAAAAGGTCTGGGTGTGCAAGTTTGTCTCAAGCGAGAATTCGCCCTCCGGCTACCGCCTCAAGGACGGTAAGCAGCCGATCCACGTGAGCGTCAACGCCCTCGGCGGCGACGACGTCAACATCGTCGTCAACAAAATTGACGATTTTGAAGGGGCCCGTGCGTTCAACGACCGCCAGCCCTCATTTGTTGTACCCGACGATGATGAGAGCATGTGTTCCTACTCTGTAGTGACGGTCGACGAAGAAGTTGTGTGCCCCACGTATCAATACGGCGGAATCGTGCATGTGACGACAACGACGAAGATCTACTACGGCGCGACCCAGGTGGATTTCACTATGACGCAGAGCACCCGCGCGCTGACCGCAGAGGAGCGTCGTGCCTGCGACCCTCCTGAGGAAGTGCTCGTTTGCCAGTTCGAAGCAAGTAAGGACCACACCAGCGGTTGGGTTCTGAAGCCGGGTGATCAGCCAGTGCTTACGTTGCTGAGCGAGCTCGGCGATGATGTCAACGACACCGGCGATTACGACGGCAACCAGCCATCATTCATCGTCGCCAGCGATGATGATGCGCTGTGTGCCTCGGAACAGGTCGAACGCTCCACTGAAGTTGCGTGTGCCACCGCGAGCGCGAACGGGCACGCAATCGTCACGACTGTTCGCAGTTTCTTCTATGGGGCAGTCAAAGTTGATGAAACCAAAGCCGAGAGCGTTCGCGAGCTGATCGAGCGTGAGATGCTCGACTGCCCGCCGGTAGAACTCGTTGAGGCAACCGCTGAGGCGATTCTTCTTGATGCGAGTTGCGATGCAGGCCAGCAACTCATTCTGGGTCCCATCTCCAATGCCACCTGGGGAGAAGTAACCGACCCTGAGGGTCCTCAGGACTACAGCGTGACGGCGACGGCGAATCCCGGCGCTGAGTTTGCTAGTGCCGGGCCAGCGCTGAGAGTCGCGGCAGGTTCAACGACTCTGACGTTCACAGGCACGCTCGCAGCACAGCTCGACCCGTCGAACCCAGAGTGCGATTTGGTCACGCTGGGGCTCGTGATGCCCACCGTCACGTTCAGCCAGACCAGTTGCACCGCTGCTGGTAGCTACCGGTTGGGTGTCGCTCCAGGTTATGACCCCGCGCTGGTCACCTTCACGGTGAACGGTGTTGCCGGGATCGTCGCTGGCACCTATCAGGTAGCTGGTGCTGGGTCAGTCGAGGTTACGGCGCAGGCGGTTGACCCCAACGGCCTTGAGTTCGATTGGGTTGACCCGCCAGCGTTCGCGTTCGTAGTGCCAGATGGCACTGTGTGTGATCCCGGGCTGCCGACGCTCGGCTTGCCGACTCTCGCCCTCGGGCTGCCGACGCTAGCCTTCACCGGAGGTGGGGGAGTAGGGCCCATCTGGTGGTTGGTGCCAACGAGCATGATCCTGCTTGGTGCAGCTGCCGTCTATGTGCGGCGTCGAATGGATGCCGTTAGCTAGGCATCCGTCAAACGGTTGAGTTATCCGTTAACTGAGTGTGGCCCCGTTGCTCGAAAGCGACGGGGCCACACTTCTGCGTGCTGGGTGCAAGCTAGAGCGCGCACCCTCAATTTTTGACTATGGCAACCAGGGTGCCGGGTCGACACGGGTGTCGAACACGTAGACCTCGAAGTGAAGGTGCGGGAAGGTTGAGTAGCCGGTGTTGCCTATAGAGCCCAGCTGGGTGCCAGCAGCAACCCATTGCCCGGCAGTAACCAGTTGCGAGCCTTCAATCATGTGCGCGTAGAGGGTTTTTACTCCGTTGCCGTGATCGATAATCACGTGACGGCCCCAGCCGCCTCCGTAGGTGACGCTCTCGACTGTTCCGGGGGAGGCCGCAACAACTGCCGAGCCTTCGGGAGCCATGATGTCGATACCGCCGTGGAACTCGGTGCCGCGGTATCCGAAAACATCGTTGACCGGGCCGTTGGCGGGAAACACTTCCAGGAGGCCAGTAATGCCGGCCGCAGTGATCACAACCTGTTGTTCGACCTGCTCGATCTGGTACGAGTCGCGAACAATGGGAGCGATTTCACCCGCGGACGGTGAGGCAAACGTCTGAACGTCGTCGGCTGGTGCTGCGCTGATCGAGCCATCTGCGGCGGCTGCGAGAGTTGTCGCATCGGCGAGAAAGGTGTCGTCGTTAGTGATTGGCAGTATCGCTGCGGGTACTGTGCCGCCTATGAGTAGCGCCCCAATGGCGAGCATAGTAATAGTTCGTTTCAACAGCGTTCCTTGGTTTGGGTCAGGGGAAATGGCTGCAGAAGCGAAGAACAATCTGGTGGTGGCTCAGCACTCACTAGGACGTGGGCGACGAAAGAGCCGGATTGGTGCAAACTGCAGCGCACTGGCCGAAACCGCTTCGATGCGGTTAGACGGGCAAGCAAGTTGCCGAATTTAGCCGAACTTCCTGAGAACCACTCTCAGGAAGATGCATGCGAGTCACGCTGACCTATATCCTTTGGTAACAAACGTTCTAGTTTTTGATGGAGAGGAGTCCGCATGGGCACCAGTTCACGGCCAATAATCGGGCTCACTTCGTACCTCGAGCAGGCTCAAACCGGTGTCTGGGATCTCCCCGCCTCCTTCTTGCCCAAGATCTACTTTGAAGCAGTGACGGATGCCGGTGGCGTCGCCGTTCTGCTGCCGCCACAGCCAGTAGATTCGGAGATCGCAGCATCGATCATCCAAGGCCTCGACGGCTTGATTCTCACTGGCGGCAAAGATGTCGACGCTGCGCGCTACGGTCAGGAAGCGCATCCGACCGCTGATGTGCCTCGCAAGGACCGCGATGCATTCGAAGACGCACTCTTGCGCGCAGCCATTGAGCAGAACGTGCCCTTCTTGGGTATCTGCCGTGGCGCGCAAGTGCTCAACGTGACGCTGGGCGGAACAATCATCCAGCACCTGCCCGATGTGATCGGGTCAACGCGCTATAGCGCTGGCAGCGGCGTATTTTTGGTGAACGATGTTGCTGTTGAACCTGACACAACCCTCGCTGCACTGCTCGGCGGCGACGATAGCGTGGCCGTGAAGTCATACCACCACCAGGCGATCGACACGCTCGCTGATGGGCTCATCGTCTCTGGTCGCGGTGACGATGGCGTGATTCAGGCGGTCGAACTGCCGAGCGTCGACTTTGGTATTGCCGTGCAGTGGCATCCAGAAGAGGATGCCAAGCAAGACTTGCGTCTTTTCGAAGGCGTCGTTAAGGCAGCAGCCCGCTACCGCGAGAAGCGTATGGCGCTTGCCGACTAGATAGCGCGCACACCGCTACCGGCTACTTTTCGAGCTCGTAAGAGTCTTGAGCCTGTTTGGCGATGGTGCCAACGGCGATCGCCACGGTGAGTCCCCAGCTGATCCACATGAGGATGAGACGCCAGTCACGTGGGCCCTGTTTTGTGGTTTGAAAGATGCTCCAACCGCCGGCGACTGCGCCGAGGAGACTGCCGTTGAACAGGTACTTGCGCATTTTTCCTCCGTGGTTGGTGCATCGATCAGTGCCTTAAGGCTAACGCGACATTGTGGCTAACGCGACATTCTGATTGAGGCCAACAGGAGGGGCGTGTGCTAGAGAAAGCCTGTGAAACTGACCGATTGGTCAGTTCTGACCGATCGGTCAGTTAGTCTCGACGGGTGTCTAGTCATGAAGAGCTCCAGCGCTTTGCGCTTGCCGAATTCGCCTCTGCGGGTTACACCGGTACCTCGATTCAGAGAATTGCAGAACTCGCGGGCCTCTCAAAATCCAGCGTGCTCTATCACTTCACCTCAAAAGAAGCGCTACTCGAAGCCACCGTCGGTCCGGCGATCGACCGGCTAGAAGCGCTCATGGCCGAACTCGAAGTACGCGGGTTGTCGCCCGACTACCGCAATCAATTTCTCGAACAGTTCGTCGATTTCTTGTTCGATTGCAGGCAAGAAGTGCACATGTTCATCAATCAAGGGCCATCGCTTCAGGACGTTCCGGTGATCGAACGAGCCAACAACACTGTGCGCAACTTAGCGGAGTTCTTTTCCTCTAGTACGGCACATCCGCACGACAAGATGCGGTTCGGTATCGCTCTCGGCGGCTCGGCCTACATGCTGTGCACCGCAGACAATTTGGCCGTACCGCTTGAAGCAAACCAAGACACTCGCTCGGCCCTCATCACGATCATGAGCGAACTACTCGCTCCCGTCCGCAGTAGCTAACTTTCTCCCTCAAGAACCGGAGTTCTCGTGGCAATTCTTCTCTATCGACTCGGTCGATTCTCGTTCCGGCATTCGTGGCGTGTGCTCATCGTCTGGATTCTGCTCATAGCGGGAACACTCGGCGCGGGAATCGCCCTCGGTGGGCAAACCCAAGAGTCGTTCGAGATTCCTGGTACCGAGTCGCAGGCAGCCCTTGACCGGCTCGAGGCAGTCTTTCCTTCAGTGGCGGGGGCAGCAGCGACCGCAGTCATCGTTGACGAGAGTGGATCTCGAATCGAGGCGTCAGAAAACGTGATCGAACGCATCACCTCGGCTATCGACCGCATTGACGGGATCGATTCGGCGGTGAGTCCGTTCAGCGAATATGCGGGCAAAGCCATCTCTGATGACCACAGCATGGCAATCATCCGAGTGCAGTTCGATGGCGTGGCGACGGACGTTACCGAAGCAACCCTTGAAGATCTGGTCGCTACCGCCGAGATCGGCAACGATGCAGACTTACGAGTCGAGTTCGGTGGCCAAGTATTCCAAGACACCTCGTTTGGTATCACGGTCACCGAAGTTATCGGTGTCGTCTTTGCCGCACTCGTGCTCGTGATCACCTTCGGGTCGCTGCTCGCAGCCGGAATGCCGCTCTTGAGCGCTCTACTCGGGGTCGGAATTGTGATGGGGCTCATCACGACGCTCTCTGCATTCACGACGGTGTCGAGTTCGGCGCCGCTGCTCGCGCTGATGATTGGGCTAGCGGTCGGCATCGACTATGCACTCTTTATTGTGTCGAGGCATCGGGCACAACTCGCAAAGGGCGAGAACCCAGAGGAGTCTGCGGCGATGGCGGTCGGAACGGCCGGAAGTGCTGTGGTCTTTGCCGGCGTCACCGTGATTATCGCCCTCCTCGGACTGCTCGTGGTGGGCATCCCGTTCTTGAGCGTGATGGGCATAGGGGCAGCGGTCGCCGTCTTCATCGCGATGGGCGTCGCAACAACGTTGCTGCCTGCTCTGCTCGGATTGGCCGGGACCCGCCTTATCCCCAAGCCTGGATCGCGAGCGCATCGGCGGTTCACAGTATCCGCGAATGAGAGCAAGACCATGGGCGCCCGTTGGGTGCGCGGAGTAACTCGTCATCCGTGGCTCGCGAGCATCGCTGTCGTGGCCGTTTTGGGAACGCTTGCCATTCCGGCTGCGAGCCTGCAGCTCAGTCTTCCGGATGGCGCATCCGAACCAGCGGGTTCAACACAGCGCGAAGCCTACGACCTCGTGACCGAAGGATTTGGCCCCGGCTATAACGGACCACTCGTTGTTGCTCTCGACATCACCCAAACCATCGACATTCAGGATGACTTGGAGTCCATCGCCGCCGACTTGGAGAAGCTGGACGATGTCGATTTTGTTTCTCAGGGTTTCCCGGACGACGGGCTCGACACCGCGATTATTCAGGTGACGCCATCAAGCTCTCCAGACTCTGAAGAGACCAAAGCGCTTGTGCAAACAATTCGAGATCTAGCTCCTGAGCTTGAACGCAAGTACGACATCCAAATCTTCGTCACCGGCACTACGGCGATCGGCATCGACATTTCGAACCGCCTCAGCGACGCCCTCGTGCCCTTCGGCGTGATCGTTGTTGGGCTATCGATCTTGTTGCTCATGATGGTGTTCCGTTCGGTGCTCGTGCCTCTCAAAGCAGCAGCGGGATTCTTGCTTTCGGTTGTCGCCTCATTCGGTGTGGTTGTTGCGGTGTTCCAGTGGGGCTGGTTTGCCGACATCATTGGGGTCGAAAACCCTGGCCCGATCCTGAGTTTCATGCCGATTTTGCTGATGGCCGTGCTCTTCGGGCTGGCAATGGACTACGAAGTGTTCTTGGTATCGGGAATGCGTGAAGAGTTCGTCAAGACAGGCAACGCGGCATCAGCGGTGCGTCACGGATTTGCCAGTAGCGCTCGTGTTGTCACTGCGGCCGCCCTGATCATGTTCTTCGTTTTCTTCGCGTTCGTGCCGGAAGGCAGCGGTACAATCAAGCCCATCGCACTTGGGCTTGCGGTCGGAATCGCATTCGATGCATTCCTGGTGAGGATGACGCTGGTGCCAGCGCTGATGGCCCTCTTCGGCAATGCCGCCTGGTGGCTACCGGCATGGCTCAGTCGATTGCTCCCCAACGTGGATATCGAGGGTGAGCAGTTGCGCGAGCACCGTCACGAGCTCGACTGGGCTGGCACCCAAACTGCGCTGGCGATGAGTTCTGAATACCTCGTGGTTGGGAATGCCGAGCACCGGCTCGGACCAATTTCGCTTGCGATTCCTCGCGGATCATTGGTGATCGCTTCCGGCGAATTGATGATGTTCTCGCCCAGGTCACAGCGCAACGTACCGTGCGCATCACCACGGCAACCAGCATCAACGCGCTGCCTCAACTGGAACGCGCCGTAGCACTCGCCGCAGTGGCGCTCGCCGAAGGAACCGAGATCGTATTCTTCGACCGCTTTGATCGGTTTGCGTCTGAAGAAGACGAGGCAGCATTCCTCACTGCTGTTGGCAGACTCGCGGACGCTACAACAACCATCATTTTCGGCACCGAATCGCCCGTAACCGTTGCCCATTCAATCGATCGAGGCGAACGCAATGTGCTCCTCGTAGACCTCTACCTCCTTGCCCCGGAAGGATTGCTTCGATGAGCACCACCTACCCCACAGCTCTGCCGAAAAAGCGCTGGCTGACCGTGGCGGGTTTTGCCGCCGTCGCCTTGATTCCTCTGGCCTTCACCGGGCTCTTCGTTGCCGCCATTGGCGATGGTGATAGCGCGATTGACAACATCCCCGTTGCGCTCGTCAACAACGACGAGATTCAGACCACGACGGCCCTAGACGGCGAAGAGCAGGTCGTTTTTGCCGGGCGTCAACTGGTCACCGAACTCACCGGTGCTGACGGTTTCGACTGGACCATCACCAATTCGGATGATGCGGAAACGGCATTGGCACGAGGTGATGTCTATGCGATCTTGACGGTGCCCGAAGAGTTCTCAGAGTCGATCCTTTCGCTCTCAACTGATGAACCCGCTCAAGCACAAATCTCGATCCGTACCGACGACTCGCACAGCTACCTCACCGGTTCTGTTGCTCAAGTAGTCGGCCAGTCGATGACCGACACTTTCGGTCGCGCCATCACCTCCCAGTACATCGACGGCATCTACGCCAGCATCGGTGAACTCGGGGGAGCACTCTCCAGTGCCGCAGGCGGTGCCACGGAGTTGTCGGATGGCGCCACAGACTTCACCGCTGGACTCACCACCTACACCTCGGGCGTTGACTCGCTGGCCTCCGGTCTCAGCGAGCTGAACAATGGCGCGGCCGGACTCTCGTCTCTCACTACAGGGGTCGGGCAGTACACCTCGAGCGTCTCCCAGTTGTCGTCGACACTGGCATCCATCAATCCGGTAATTCAGGCACAGCTCACCGATCCGCAGCTCAAAGGCACCCTCCAAGCTGTCGTCGATGGGCTCACGCAGGCGGCAGCAAGCGGGGGAACTCTCACGTCGCAGACTGCTGATGCGGTAGGCGGCATCCAGTACGGAATCTCCCAGAGTGCATCAGGCGCTGGCGAGCTTTCCGCCGGGTCAGCCACTCTCACCGACGGCGCGAAAGGCATCTCGACGGGGGCCTCAGAGTTGGCGACAGGTCTCTCAGAAGGTGCCGCGCAGGTGTCGTCGAGCGATCCAGACGCGGCAAGCGCAAACGCAGACATTGCATCAGAGCCCGTGACGTTATCGGTGAGTACCGATAACGAGGTGACCGAGCCAGCGCAGGCGATTGCGACCTTCTTCATCCCGCTCAGTTTGTGGCTGGGCGCGCTCGCCGTGTTCTTGGTGCTGAGCTTGCCCACCTATCGTTCGCTGTCATCCACAGCGAAGGATGGGCGAATTGTTGCGTCGACGCTGGTCAGAGCATCACTGTTGACCGTGATTCAAGCGGTTCTGCTCGTTATCCTCCTTCACGCCGGTGTGGGGGTGAGCTGGGCGCTGCTGCCTGCTACCGCAGGTTTCGCGCTACTGACGGCAATTTCGTTTGCAGCATTCCATTACTTCTTGACCGCTGCGCTCGGGCGAGGAGGGCTTGTGATCTCGCTGTTCCTCTTGGCGATCCAGCTCACGTCAACCGGCGGCATTTATCCGATTGAGGCACTCGCCGCGCCGTTCCAGGCAGTGAGCCCATTCCTTCCCCTGACCTACGCAGTCGAAGGCATGTACGTGATCTTGTCGGGCGGAAACCCGCAGCCGGCGATCACCGCAGCGTTTGCGTTGCTCGCGCTTGCCGTAGTGAGCGTTGCACTCTCGGTGCTCGCCGTGAAGTGGATACGAAAGTCGACCGCAACCGGAATGATCTTGGCTGCAGCCGGTTCTCGACCACTCTGACGAGGATGGCGGGGCACCTAGCGATCATCGTCCAGCGGTCAGTAGAGGGCGGCAATCCTCGGGCAGCGTGCAGAGCCCGCTGGTAAAGTGACCGACTATGGAAGCTCACAAGAATTCTTCTCCCTCCGAGTACGATTTTGTCGTTGTTTCCAACCGGTTGCCGGTCGACTGCACCGTTGAAGACGATGGATCCCTCACCTGGAAGCGCTCGCCTGGCGGTCTCGTTACTGCCCTCGAGCCGGTCATGAAGGCTGCGGATGGCGCCTGGGTTGGCTGGGCCGGTCGCCCCGATCTCGAGATCGAACCGTTTCACAATGACGGCATTCAAATCATTCCGGTTCCTCTCAGTTCTCAAGACATTCAGGAGTACTACGAGGGGTTCAGCAACGACACTCTCTGGCCGCTGTACCACGATGTCATCGCACCTCCGGCCTACCATCGTGAGTGGTGGGACGACTATGTGGCGGTCAACCAACGGTTTGCGGATGCCGCAGCCGCGAACAGCGCCGAGGGTGCTGTTGTGTGGGTGCAGGACTACCAACTCCAGCTCGTGCCGCGCATGCTCCGTGAGCAGCGTTCCGATCTGACGATCGGTTTCTTCAATCACATTCCGTTCCCGCCATACGGAATTTTTGCCCAGTTGCCGTGGCGAACTCAGATCATTGAGGGCATGCTTGGTGCCGACGTTGTTGGCTTTCAGCGTTCGGCAGATGCGGCCAACTTTTCGTCAGCTGTTCGCCGTCTTACGAACCACCCCACAAAGAATCCGGCCATTGAGGTCACTATCGATGGGCAGCCCACACGTCGGGTTGTCGCGAAGGCATTCCCGATTTCGATTGATTCCCGCAGCTTTGAGGAGCTAGCTCGCGATCCTGCTATCCAGCAGCGCGCTCGCGACATTCGTAAGGGTCTCGGTAACCCGAAGACGGTCATGCTCGGTGTTGACCGCCTCGACTACACGAAGGGCATCCGCCACCGCCTGAAGGCGTACGGCGAGCTGTTGTGTGATGGTTCGATTGAGGTCGGCGATGTTGCGCTCATTCAGGTCGCTAGCCCTAGTCGCGAACGCGTTGAGGCCTACATGCACTTGCGTGACGAGGTCGAGCTGACAGTTGGTCGCATCAATGGTCAGTTCAGCACACTGAGCCATGCGCCGATCAACTACCTGCATCAGGGCTTCCCGCGTGACGAGATGGTTGCGCTGTATTTAGCCGCTGACGTGCTGCTTGTCACTGCGCTGCGCGACGGCATGAACTTGGTCGCGAAGGAGTATGCGGCGAGCCGGTTCGACAACGATGGTGTTCTGATTCTGAGTGAGTTTGCCGGTGCTTCGGAGGAACTGCGCAAGGCTCTCCTGGTCAACCCGCACGACATCGATGGGTTGAAAGAGGCGATGATGCGGGCAATCAACATGCCTAAGGCAGATCGCGCGACTCGGATGCGTTCCATGCGTAAGCGCGTACTTGAACACGATGTTGCCCGCTGGTCAAACGTGTTCCTCAAGAATTTGGCCGCGACGCGATCGGATCGCCACCGCAGGATTGCACCGTTGGAGATGGCGGAAGAGATCGAGTGGACCGTCGAGCGAAAGCGAGTGCGGTAGTGGTGCACTACTCCTCTGAAGCAGAGATCGCTGCGGCGATTGATGCGCTCGTTGCCGCACCGACCCTACTGATTGCCCTCGACTTTGACGGCACTTTGGCGCCCGAGGTCGATGAACCGCTTGACGCCCGCGCACTTCCTGAAGCCCAGGAGCAGTTGCTACGGATGCTCGAACTCGCCGATACCCGCTTGGCCCTAATCTCGGGTCGTGCCCTTGACAGCCTCGAGCATGTGGCGCATCTTCCTAGCCAGGTACTGTTCGGTGGATCACACGGCTTGGAGTATCGGCTCGACGACGGCGATTCTTCTTTGCCCATGAGTGAGGAAAACAGCACAGCTCTTGTGAAGCTTGATGCGCTCATGCACGAGCTTGCCGATAGCGCCGACGGCGCCTGGGTTGAGCTCAAGCCGGCGGGGCGTACGCTGCACTTTCGATTGTCGACTTCTGCGGACGCCGAGCGACTTCAGGCGGAAGCTGTGGCCCGCGTCGACGCCGAGATACCGGGGCTGATGACTCGATTTGGCAAGAAAGTTGTGGAGTTTGCCATCCACTCGGCCACCAAGGGCGACGCGATTGAACGATTGCGCGACTACGTCGGTGCCGACGCGATTTTCTTTGCCGGGGACGACACCACTGACGAGGATGCCATTGCAGCACTTGGCCCGAATGACCTCGGTGTTCGGGTGGGGGATGCGCCATCTGCGGCTCGACTTCGAGTCGCCGGAACGCGCGAAATTGCCGACGTTCTCAAGGTGCTCACCGATCGTCGTGCAGCCGCAGTTTCTGCGCGGACAAACTGAGGTTTCGCTAAGCCCTAAACTCGGAGTATGTCTGAGAGCAATTCGATCGATATCAAGCCACGTTCCCGCACGGTAACCGACGGAATTGAAGCGACTACGTCGCGCGGAATGCTTCGCGCCGTAGGTATGGGAGATGCCGACTGGGAGAAGCCCCAGATTGGTATTGCGAGCTCGTGGAACGAGATCACCCCCTGCAACCTTTCGCTTGATCGTCTCGCTCAAGCAGCGAAAGAGGGCGTTCACGCCGGTGGCGGTTACCCGCTGCAATTTGGCACTATCAGCGTCTCTGACGGCATTTCGATGGGCCACGAGGGAATGCACTTCTCGCTCGTCAGCCGCGAAGTTATTGCCGACTCCGTTGAGGTCGTCATGGAGGCCGAGCGTCTCGATGGTTCGGTCACGCTCGCCGGCTGCGACAAGTCGCTGCCCGGAATGCTCATGGCTGCGGCACGACTCAACCTCTCATCCGTGTTCCTCTATGCGGGTTCGATTGCTCCGGGCTGGGTCAAGCTCAGTGATGGCATCGAAAAGGAGATCACCATCATCGACTCCTTCGAAGCTGTAGGGGCAGTGAAGGCTGGCCGGATGAGCGAAGCTGACGCTAAGCGCATCGAGTGTGCTTTTGCTCCCGGCGAAGGTGCCTGTGGTGGTATGTACACGGCCAACACGATGGCGAGTGTTGCGGAAGCGCTGGGAATGAGCCTTCCCGGCTCGGCAAGCCCCGCATCCGCCGACCGTCGTCGCGACTACTTTGCGCACCGGTCAGGCGAAGCCGTTGTGAATCTGCTGCGCCTGGGGATCACCGCGCGCGACATCATGACGAAGAAGGCTTTTGAAAACGCAATCACTGTGGCGATGGCTCTCGGTGGTTCCACGAACGTTGTGCTGCATATTCTGGCGATCGCGAACGAAGCTGAGGTCGACATCACGCTCGATGACTTCAATCGCATTGGCGACAAGGTTCCACACTTGGGAGACCTTAAGCCGTTCGGCAAATACGTAATGAACGATGTTGACCGTCACGGCGGTCTGCCCGTACTCATGAAAGCACTATTGGAGGAGGGGCTCATTCATGGCGATGCGCTCACGGTCACGGGTAAGACTGTTGCCGAAAACTTCGCCGAGATGGAGATCGACCCCCTCGATGGTGAAGTTCTCCGCACGATTGACAACCCCATCCACCCGACGGGCGGGCTCACGATTCTGAGCGGTTCACTGGCTCCCGAGGGTTCCGTAGTGAAGACCGCCGGCTTCGACCGTTCTGAGTTCGAAGGCCCCGCGCGCGTCTTCGAGCGCGAGCGTGAGGCCCTGGATGCGCTCACAGCCGGCACGATCGAGGCCGGTTCCGTAGTCGTCATCCGCTACGAGGGCCCCAAGGGTGGCCCGGGTATGCGCGAGATGCTGGCGATCACCGCAGCCATCAAGGGCGCAGGACTCGGTAAAGATGTACTACTCTTAACAGACGGACGATTCTCAGGCGGCACAACCGGGCTGTGCATCGGCCACATAGCTCCCGAAGCAGTAGACGCAGGTCCTATTGCTTTCGTGCGCGATGGTGATCTGATACGGGTCGATATCGCAGCTCGCTCGCTCGACTTACTTGTCGACTCCGCTGAGCTCGAAGCCCGCCAAAAAGGCTGGGCCCCCCTACCTCCGCGTTACACGCGTGGCGTTCTCGCCAAGTATTCGAAACTTGTGCAGTCCGCCGCCCGCGGCGCGGTAACCAGTTAGCACCACGCTCACCAGTGAAATTTAAGGGATTTACACATGTCCTCTGACCCCGTGCCGCGGCCGAAGAGCACTACGCCGGAGATTTTGACCGGCTCTGGTGCAATCTTGCGCAGTCTGGAAAAGTTGGGTGTGAAAGACGTTTTCGGCTTGCCCGGCGGCGCAATCATGCCCTTCTACGACGAGCTAATGGCTTCCACTGCTATTCGTCACATTTTGGTTCGCCATGAGCAGGGTGCTGGTCACGCTGCTGAAGGCTACGCATCGTCATCGGGAAAGCTCGGCGTCTGTATTGCAACGTCTGGCCCCGGTGCGACCAACCTCGTTACGGCGATTGCGGATGCCCACATGGACTCCGTACCGTTGCTCGCGATCACCGGTCAGGTCTTCTCTACCTCGATGGGAACCGACGCGTTTCAAGAGGTAGACATCTCGGGCATCACGATGCCGATCACGAAGCATTCGTTCCTCGTGACCAAGCCGGAAGACATCCCAGCGACTCTGGCCGCGGCGTACCACATCGCCACAACGGGCCGACCTGGTCCGGTGCTGGTTGACGTAACCAAGGACTGCCAGCAAGGAACCGCACCCTTCATTTGGCCGCCCAAGGTCGACCTGCCCGGCTACCGTCCCGTCACGAAGGCTCACGGCAAGCAGGTTCAGGCAGCCGCCCAGCTGTTGGCTGAAGCTGAGCGCCCCGTCTTCTATGTGGGCGGCGGCGTCATCCGCGCTGGTGCCTCTGCGGAGTTGCTTGAGCTCGCAACCCTTGTGGGTGCACCGATTGTGACGACGCTGATGGCGCGCGGGGCGTTCCCGGACTCGAACGATCTGAACCTGGGGATGCCCGGAATGCACGGCACCGTTCCCGCCGTTCTTGCTTTTCAAGAATCGGATCTTCTCATCGCACTCGGTTCACGTTTCGATGACCGCGTTACCGGTAAGGCGAGCGAATTCGCACCTCTGGCGAAGGTCGTACACGTCGATATCGATCCGGCTGAGATTGGCAAGATTCGTGCGGCCGAGGTGCCCATCGTCGGTGACGCTAAAGACGTGATCGTCGACCTGATCGCGGCGTACACCGATGTGATCAAGACGACAAAGCCCGACTATAGCGCCTGGTGGGAGCGCCTCAATTATTTGCGCAATCAGTTCCCAATCGGTTTCGCCGAACCCGATGACGGGCTGCTCTCGCCGCAGTATGTGATCCAGCGCATCGGTGAAATCACCGGTCCGGAGGGTATCTTTGCGGCCGGTGTTGGTCAGCACCAAATGTGGGCGGCGCAGTTCATCAAGTATGAGCGCCCCAACGCCTGGCTCAACTCGGGTGGTGCGGGAACCATGGGGTACGGCCTCCCCGCGGCCATGGGGGCCAAGGTGGCGAACCCCGATCGTGACGTGTGGGCCATTGATGGCGATGGATGCTTCCAAATGACCAACCAGGAGCTTGCCACCTGCACAATCAACAAGATCCCGATCAAGGTCGCGATTATCAATAACTCCAGTCTTGGCATGGTGCGCCAGTGGCAGACCCTCTTCTATGACGGCCGCCACTCGTTCACCGACCTCAACACCGGCCACGACACTGTGATGATTCCCGACTTCGTGAAACTGGGGGAGGCCTACGGTTGCCTCGCCATCCGCGTCACTAAGAAGGAAGAAATCGACCCGGCCATCAAGCTCGCGCTTGAAACCAACGATCGCCCCGTTGTCATCGACTTTGTTGTGAGCCGAGACTCAATGGTGTGGCCGATGGTGCCGCAGGGTGTCGGAAATTCAAGCGTGCAGTACGCTCGCGACCATGCCCCAGAGTGGGAAGAGGAGTAAAGCGATGAGTCACGTACTTTCTCTGCTGGTAGAAGACAAACCAGGCCTGCTCACTCGCGTCGCAGGATTGTTTGCGCGTCGCGGGTTCAACATCCAGTCGCTGGCCGTTGGCTCAAGCGAGATCGAAGGCCTTTCGCGCATCACCGTTGTGGTGGATGTCGAAGAGCTGCCGCTCGAGCAGGTCACCAAGCAACTCAACAAGCTCATCAACGTCATCAAGATCGTCGAGCTTGATCCAGCGCAGTCGGTTACGCGCGAACACCTTTTGATTAAGGTGCGCGTAGACAACACGACGCGCTCACAAATTCTCGAAGCGGTAAACCTGTTCCGGGCCCGCGTGGTTGATGTTGCATCTGATGCGCTGATCATCGAAACCACCGGCGACTCGGGCAAGATTCAGGCACTCTTGCGAGTGCTCGAACCCTACGGGATCAAAGAAATTGCTCAGAGTGGACTGCTGGCCATGGGCCGCGGTTCGAAGAGCATTACCGACCGAGTTTTCAAGAACTAACAGCACCACCAACTAAGGAGAATCACTACTGTGACCGAGATCTTTTACGACGATAACGCTGACCTTGCGCTCATCCAGAGCAAAAAGGTTGCTGTCATTGGCTATGGCTCGCAAGGCCACGCCCACGCATTGAACCTGCGCGACTCCGGTGTTGAGGTCAAGGTTGGCCTCAAGGAGGGCTCGAAGAGCATCGCCAAGGCAACTGACGCCGGCTTCGAGGTGCTCACCAGCGCCGAAGCAGCCAAGTGGGCTGACGTTGTTGTGATCCTTGCTCCCGACCAGCACCAGCGCGGCCTTTACGCCGACGACATCAAGGACAACCTTGTTGCTGGCGACACCCTCGTCTTCGGACACGGTTTCAACATCCGCTTCGGCTACATCGACGCACCTTCTGACGTTGACGTCATTCTCGTAGCGCCTAAGGGACCGGGTCACACCGTTCGTCGCGAGTACGAAGCAGGCCGTGGCGTTCCCGTCATCGTTGCTGTCGAGAACGATGCAACCGGCGCAGCGTGGGACCTCGCATGGTCGTACTCCAAGGCAATCGGTGGCCTCCGCGCCGGTGGAATCAAGACCACCTTCACCGAAGAGACCGAAACTGACCTGTTCGGTGAGCAGGCTGTTCTCTGTGGTGGAACCTCGCAGCTCGTTCAGTACGGCTTCGAAACCCTCATCGAGGCTGGCTACCAGCCCCAGATCGCCTACTTCGAGGTACTTCACGAGCTCAAGCTCATCGTTGACCTCATGTGGGAGGGCGGCATCGCCAAGCAGCGTTGGAGCGTTTCTGACACTGCTGAGTACGGCGACTACGTTTCGGGCCCCCGCGTTATCGACGAGTCGGTCAAGGACAACATGAAGGCTGTTCTCGTAGACATCCAGTCGGGTGCCTTCGCTGACCGCTTCATCAAGGATCAGGATGCTGGTGGGCCAGAGTTCCTCGCACTGCGCGAGAAGGGCCAGAACCACCCCATCGAAGAAACCGGCAAGGAGCTGCGCGCTCTCTTCGCTTGGAAGCAGCAGGACTCCGATTACACCGACGGTTCAGCTGCGCGCTAACTTTCGCTAGTCACCACGACGGCCGTTCCGCTACTGCGGGGCGGCCGTTGTGCGTTAGTTGTCGCGCGTTAGTTGTCGTGCGTCGTGCGTTAAACGCTGCGCGTTGACGCTACTTCGGCGGCAGCGTGGTGCCGCGATCGGGCCACCGCAGCGTGGGCTCGGCCTTGGGCGCGGGGCCAGGGGTGCCCGTTCCCACCCAGACAGAGAGTGCCATTAACTGTTCGAGGCGCGAACCGATGAATGCGGCGGCGACGAGCGGCGCATACAGGGCACCCAGGTAGCTGGCGGTGAAAATTAAATCCATATTCTTGCCCCACGCCAACGCGGCGATAGCGGGAACGATAGCGAGCAGCAGCCACAGCGGATGTGCGATTATCCCCAGCGCGACGGCGGCGATAATCGTGAGCACCCCGATGCTCAGTTGCGTAATGATCGCGACGCCTAGCCCGCCGGCATAGCGGGCGTAGCGTTCCATCCCCACCGAAGCCCACATCACGCGAGCACGCAGTTGGTGCATCCCGCTGTCAATGAGTGAGACCCGAAAGTCTTCATCAGCGGTTCGTCTCAGCTCTAGGCGCTGGTCTGCGGGGGCGAGCTGGGCAACGGTGGTGAGCGAATCATGCAGAATCGCGGGCAACGTTTGCTTGCCGAAGCTGGCAATCAGCCCCCAGAGAAACGGTGGCACTGAGGCGAAATCGGTACTGTTTCCCTCCCCGGGCGGCAGTGAGAAGTCGTGGGCGGGAATCGTCAGCACTCGGTCGCTGTCTCGGGGATCACGCCAGCGAAACGCTTCAGCAACCTGAAAATCTCGACCCAACCGGTAGATAAGTGGCAGGCTGCGCAGTTCGTCTCCATTGAGGTCTGTGAACGGCATAGATAGCTCCTCGATCGATCTTGGGTCTGCCTGCGTGATCCTGTTTCAGGAGACTAGTCTGTCGGAGTGACAGCGAACGCGCAGCGAATCTCCCCAGAACCCGCACCCCCAGAAGCCACCTTTGACCTCGGCACGGCATCCCGCTTTTTTGGGGTGCTCCGGCTTGTGGCGGCAGCGCTCGTCTTTGCCAGCATCGCGACCCAAGTAGTCGACGAGTCGATCCACAATGACTTTGTCGCGAAGGAGTACTTCAGCTACTTCACGATCCAGTCGAGCCTGATCAACGTCGTGATACTTGCGCTGAGTGGGCTGGTGGCGTGGCGCCGCGAGCGCGAGTCGACGCTGTTGGCGGTGCTGCGAGCATCCGTCGTCTCCTATGCGGTTGTCACTGCTGGTGTCTATAACGTGCTGCTTCGGGGGATCCCCGATGAGGGCTATGTTGGCATTCAGTGGCCGAACGAGGTTATCCACGTGTGGGTGCCGCTGTTCTTGTTCGTCGACTGGTTGTTGGCGCCGTCACGATCGGTGTTGCGGATGCGCGACGTGCGCATTGTGATCATCTACCCGCTTGCGTGGTTGGCGTTTACGTTCGCGCGTGGGGCTCTCGACGGATGGTTCCCTTACCCGTTCCTGCAGCCAAACGGCCCAGATGGATGGGGAGGAGTCGCGGTCTACGTACTCGGTATCGCAGCGTTCATCATTGCCATCGCACTCGTACTGATTGGGATCAGCCGGGCGCGGTGGGCAAACACCGATCGGCTGTGGGCGTCAGGCCGCCGCTAGCAGGCCGCCGCTAGCAGGTGGGCCACTCGTCGGTGTCGACATAGCCGCACAGTGCGCGATAGTCAGTCAGCTCAGTGATCGGGGACGCATCGGCGGCACGCTCGTACAGTACTTCAGTGAACTCGCCGGTGAAAGCGTCGTAGTGGGTCGTGCGGTTAATCAGTGGTGTGCCGACTTGGGCCGCGATCTTGATCGCTTCGCTCGTCACGATGGACGCGATCACGCTGACAGCACCCGGAAAAACGCCGTGCACCGCGTTCATATCTACCGCCGCGAGTTCGGGTGGCAACGGGTGCAGGTCGCGAAAACCGCCGCCGCGCGCAGGCCACGAGACTCCGGCTTGCGCGCCGAACTCGCACGCCCAGCCCCACACCATCGGGATGCCAGTGATTTCCGCAGCATCGGCTGCCAAATAGTGAGTGGGGTAGTTGTCACTGCCATCCACAACAAGGTCAAAGTCCGCAAAGAGAGCCAGAGCGTTCTGGGGCGTGAGCTTCTGGTCGATCGCCACAACCTGAGTCGCGGGGCTGAGATCTGCCACCCTCTCGACCGCAGAAATCACTTTCTTGTGGCCAACATCCAACAGCCGGTGCATGTGTTGGCGGTGCAAATTGCTGAGCTCAACACGGTCGTCATCGATCACACCAACGGTTCCGACGCCGGCAGCGGCGAGCGATGGGATGACTGTGCTGCCGACGCCGCCCGCACCGATAACGAGCACGCGTGAGCGCGCTAAATTCTTTTGCGCCGTGTCGCCAAAATTGGTTAGTGCGAGCTGGCGGCTAAACCGCTGATCCATGAGTTGATTGTTCCACCGAGATCCTGAATATTTCGTCGAAAAACGGTCAGGAACAGCGCTCTGCCCGTGAACTGGGGGTGCCGTGAGCGTGCCCTGACGCGTCTTTCGTGGTGGTGTCGCTACCCCCGTGGCGGAGAAGCTGATGGCATGAAGTCGAGGTTCACCGCGTCTCCCTGGACTACGAGGCTGCCGCCGGTGGGAATGGCCACAGTGGCGACAGCGAGTGCACCGAAGTAGCGGGTGTCAAAATCCATGAGTGCGTTGTCGCAGCCGATTTGAGTTGAGATAATTGTGCCGATTTTCAGGTCGGTGGGATCGCCCGTGAATGTCGCGCTGTAACTGTTGCACGCCGACTGGCCCGAAATGCTGTCGCCGGAGATCACAAGGGTGATCTCGGCGTCCGAACTCAGTTCACCGGCGCTGTCGGTGCCACCAGCGTAGATCCAGACACCATCGATGCCTTCGATGGGGATGGCATCTCCGGGTGTTTCTTCTTCGCCGAGGCCAGGGTCGCTATCGAGTGGTGGCTCATCAGCACCGGCAGTCAACGCTGGCCCGGCACACGCGCTGAGCGCGAGCAGGCCAATGGCGAATAGTGGGGCAATTCTCTTGGGCATCGTTTGTGTGGGCATGGTGTGAATGGGCATGGTGGCCTCCTACTCATATAGACGACGGGGTGCGCAGTTTCGTTGGGCGCTGCCGAACAAAGTTTTAGATGGCGGCGAGCAGGCAGAGAGTGATAAGCAACATTTGTGTAAAATAGCGTGGCCAGAATGGGGTTGCTGCTTTGCCGAAGCGTTCCGGATGCTCGGCTGCATACGCATTGGCGGGGAATACGGCAATCAGAAAGAGCACGAGCGCGATTCCGGTAATGAAGCGGGTCGATTCCCACAGCAGACCGAGACCCCCCGCAACTTCGCAGAGTCCGGTAAGCGTCACGAGAACGGTGGGGGAGGGCATCCAGCTTTGGCGCAGTGCTGGCGGGATCATTGCCCTCATGGTTCGTGCCGGGGCGGCCACGAAGTGGCTGACGCCCATTCCGATAAACGCGAGTGCGAGGGCAATACGCAACACCCATTGGGCGATTTCGACGGCATTCATCATGGGCCAATCGTCGCATTGAGTTGTCACATGGCAACGGCGGCTTCCCGTCGCCGCTAAAGTTGCTGTAGTTGTGTACTCAAGCAGCCTTCGTTGTGTTAGCGCGAAGTCCCCGCGAATTGAAGGACCAGATCTGTGGCTAAGCCGATCGTTGTGATCGCCGAAGAACTTTCCCCCGCAACAGTCGATGCCCTCGGGCCCGACTTTGAGATACGAAACATTGATGGCACCGACCGTGCCGCTTTGAAGTCTGCGCTCGCTGATGCGCAGGCCGTCCTCATCCGTTCTGCAACCAACATGGATGCCGATGCTCTTGCCGCAGCCCCTGACCTGAAGGTCATTGCGCGCGCCGGTGTTGGCCTCGACAACGTGGACATCAAGGCGGCTACTGCTGCTGGTGTCATGGTTGTGAATGCCCCCAGCTCCAACATCATCTCGGCTGCTGAGCTGACTGTTGGGCACATTCTGAGCCTGGCACGTCACATTCCTGCCGCTCATGGCGCGCTCGCGCAGGGGCAGTGGAAGCGCTCGCAGTACTCGGGCACTGAGCTATTTGAGAAGACGATCGGCATCATCGGCCTTGGCCGCATTGGTGGTCTGATTACGGAGCGGATGCAGAGCTTCGGCACAAACATCATTGCTTACGACCCTTATGTCACGGCTACGCGTGCGCAGCAGATGGGCGTCACGCTCGTCTCGCTCGAAGAACTTTTGCAGCGTTCAGATTTCATCACCATCCACATGCCGAAGACGCCTGAAACGACGGGCATGATTTCAACTGAGCAGTTTGCTCACATGAAGTCGACCGCGTATATCGTCAATGTTGCCCGTGGTGGTCTCATTGACGAAGACGCTCTTTACACGGCCCTCAAGTCGCGCCGCATTGCCGGTGCCGGTCTTGATGTGTTTGTGAGCGAGCCGCCAACGGGGTCGCCGCTTCTTGGCCTCGACAACGTCATTGTTACCCCGCACTTGGGTGCTTCGACTGCTGAAGCTCAGGAGAAAGCTGGCGTTTCGGTTGCCAGGTCGGTTCGGCTTGCCCTCGGTGGCGAGCTCGTGCCTGACGCTGTAAACGTTGCTGGTGGAATTATCGACC
Organism: Rhodoglobus aureus; assembly: GCF_039527955.1. Taxonomy (NCBI): domain Bacteria; kingdom Bacillati; phylum Actinomycetota; class Actinomycetes; order Micrococcales; family Microbacteriaceae; genus Rhodoglobus; species Rhodoglobus aureus. The sequence goes on from NZ_BAAAKW010000067.1 coordinate 21,976, forward strand.
AGAGCGTGCGCCCCGGCATCCCGCTTATGGAAAAGCTTGGCCAGGTCTTCTCTGGTCTGTCTGACAGCCCGCTCACCGCCGTTGATATTGAGGTTCGCGGCGAGATCGTTGAGTTCGATGTCAACGTGCTCAAGCTCGCTGCTCTCAAGGGCATCTTCACGAATGTGGTGTCGGAGACGGTCAGCTACGTCAATGCTCCGGTGTTGGCCGATCAGCGTGGACTCACTGTTCGCTTGATTACGGATGCTGTGAGCCCCGAATACCGCAACCTTCTGACGATCCGTGGCTCGCTTGCCGATGGCTCGCAGGTGTCGGTTTCGGGAACACTTGTGGGCAACAAGCAGCTCGAGAAGATCGTTGAGATCAATGGGTACGACATCGAGGTTCCGCTCGCGGATCACCTCATTGTGATGATGTACGAAGACCGCACCGGAATCGTTGCCGTCTTCGGCAAGGAGTTCGGCGACGCCAACATCAACATCGCGGGCATGCAGATCGCGCGTGAAAGTGAAGGCGGCAACGCGCTCTCGGTTCTTACGGTCGACTCGCAGGCATCCGCAGAGGTGCTCGCCACGGTCGCGGAGCGTATCGATGCTCGCTACGTGCACGCGATCGACATCGTCGACGCCTAGTTATTCGTTTCGCGCCCTAGCGGTGTGAGCACAGTTCTTCACAAACGCAACAAAAGGCGCGCCCCGAGTATCTCGGGACGCGCCTTTTGTGTTGTCGTTGGTGGTCGTTAGATCGTTTCGTCAGGGGTTGTGGTCGTGCGACGTTCACTGACAGAGCCGTTGGCTCCGTCATTGTTGTGCACGGTGGTGACTGAAGTGCGCTTACGCATCATCAGCACGAGGCCAATGATGAAGACGACAGCTCCGGCGATCATCAGGATGTAACCGATGAGGTCGAAGTTCACCCCCGCCACTTGAAGGTCGAGCGCGAACGTAAGAATCGCGCCAATAACTACTAATACAATTCCGGTTCCAATACTCATGGGACCAATTATCGGCGAAATTCGCACAGGGCGCAATCAGAAAACATTCAGAAATGAGAAATTGGTCAATTCTCTGGGTCGAAGCTCTCTGCTCTGCGGCCGACAGCTGGTGAGCACCGGTACTGTATTTGTATGCCTTCTCAGATCAAGCTTGCAGTCATTCCCGGTGATGGTATTGGGCCCGAAGTTGTGGCCGAAGCGCTCAAGGTGCTGAAGGCAACCGGTGTGGATGTTTCGACCACCGAGTTTCCCTTCGGCGCAAGCCACTACCTCGAGTCGGGCACCATTCTCGAAGACTCCGACATCGACGAGCTCGCCACGCACGACGCGATCCTGTTGGGTGCTGTCGGGGGAGACCCGCGCGATCCTCGCCTCACGGGCGGAATCATTGAGCGCGGTCTGTTGCTGAAGCTGCGCTTTGCGCTTGATCACCACGTGAACTTGCGCCCCACAACGATTTTTCCCGGCGTGACGTCACCGCTGGCTAACCCGGGCGCAGTGGACTTTGTGGTGGTCCGGGAGGGCACTGAGGGCCCCTACGTGGGCAATGGTGGGCGCATCCGCACCGGCACTCCGCACGAGATTGCCACTGAGGTGTCGATAAACACGGCGTTCGGTGTCGAACGCGTTGTTCGTTTCGCTTTTGCTCACGCGATGGGGCGCGACCGCAAGAAGGTCACCCTCGTGCACAAGACCAACGTGCTCGTTCACGCTGGTGGGCTGTGGCAGTCGACAGTCGATCGTGTCGCCAGCGAGTTTCCCGAGGTCGAGGTCGACTACATGCACGTTGATGCGGCCACGATCTTTATGGTCACAAAACCGAGTACATTTGACGTCATCGTCACTGACAACCTTTTTGGTGACATCATCACAGACCTCGCAGCGGCCATCAGCGGCGGCATCGGTTTGGCCGCCTCCGGCAATCTCAACCCGAGCGGGGCATTCCCCTCGATGTTTGAGCCGGTCCATGGCTCAGCGCCTGACATTGCGGGCAAACAACTTGCTGACCCTACGGCGGCAATCCTGTCGATCGCATTGCTGCTGTCACAGTTCGGCGAATCGGATGCCGCAGCCCGCGTTTCTGCGGCTGTTGAAGCTGATCTCAGCGCTCGTGGCACCACCGCACGGTCCACGTCTGAGATTGGCAGTGCAATTGCCGACGCTGTAGCGCAGAATTAACCCACCGCCATTATGGCTGAACGTCATTAAGGACATCGCATGAAGAATCTGTTGGCTGCTCGCCCCCTCACATTCATGGTTAAGAAGAACCAAGAGCCACGCTCTGTCGAAGAGCGAGACGCGGTTTTGGCGAACCCCGGTTTCGGTGTGAACTTCACTGACCACATGGTTGATGTGTGCTGGTCGGAGATGGGCGGATGGCACCGTCCGCGCGTTCAGCCGTACGGCCCCATCGAGCTCGATCCGGCCGCGGCAGTGTTGCACTATGGCCAGGAGATCTTCGAAGGCCTGAAGGCGTTCCGTCATGAGGATGGATCGATCTGGTCGTTCCGCCCCGAAGCTAATGGTGCACGCCTGCAGCGTTCCGCCCGCCGCATGGCGCTGCCGGAGTTGCCGATCGACGCCTTCATTGATTCGCTCAAGCAGATCATCGCGGTTGATGGCGACTGGGTGCCGAACGCTCCCGAGACGAGCCTCTACCTGCGCCCCTTCATGTTCGCCAAGGAAGCCTTCTTGGGGGTACGGGCTGCGAAGAAGGTCAACTATTACGTGATTGCTAGCCCCGCTGGTGCGTACTTCCCTGGTGGCGTTGCTCCCGTATCGATCTGGATCTCCACAAACTTCACTCGCGCCGGCAAGGGTGGCACAGGCGCGGCAAAGACGGGCGGCAACTACGCGTCGTCGCTTATTGCTCAGCAAGAAGCTGCTGAACAGGGCTGCGCCCAGGTGTTGTTCTTGGATGCCGAAGAGGGCAAGTACATCGAAGAGCTCGGTGGAATGAACGTGGTTCTCGTCAAGAAAGACGGAACCCTTGTTACTCCGCACTCCGAGTCGATCCTCGAGGGCATCACGCGGGACTCCGTGCTTCAGCTTGCTGAGGACCGCGGCCACAAGGTTGAGCGTCGTCGCGTGACTCTCGACGAGTGGCGCGAGGGTGTTGAGTCTGGCGACATCACTGAGATGTTCGCGTGCGGAACCGCTGCCGTCATCACTCCCATCGCCATGCTCAAGGGTGACGGTGTTGAGTTTGGGTCGGCGGATGCTCCGGCCGGCGAATTGACGATGTCGCTGCGCGAAGAGCTCACCGACATCCAATATGGCCGTCGCGAAGACAAGCACGGCTGGATGATGAGGCTCGACGCATGAAGGTAGCTCGTTTTAGTTCTGGCACAGGAGCTCGCTACGGCATTATCGACGGCGATGAAATTGTTGTTCTGACCGGTGACCCCATGTTCAATGGTTTTGAGCCCACCGAGGAGCGCTTGCCGCTGTCGGAAATCAAGATTGTGGCACCGGTGATTCCGCGCTCCAAGGTGGTTGCTATCGGCCGCAACTATGCCGAGCACGCGAAAGAGCTCGGCAACGAGACTCCTTCTGAGCCGATGATGTTCCTCAAGCCCAACACTTCGGTGGTGGGCCCGGGGGATGCCATCATGCTGCCGCCGCAGAGCGAGCACGTGAGCTTCGAGGGCGAGCTGGCGGTCGTTATCGGTAGCATCGCCAAGAACGTAGCCGAGGCTGACGCCGATAGCGTGATCTTTGGGTACACGATCGCGAACGACGTGACGGCACGCGACCTGCAGAAGAAAGACGGCCAGTGGTCTCGTGCTAAAGGCTTCGACACGTTCTGCCCACTGGGGCCCGTGATTGAGACCGAGTTCGCGGTGGCGTCGCAGAGCATCCGCACCACAGTGAATGGTGATGTGAAGCAAGACGGAACGGTCGACCAGATGGTGCACTCAGTCGCATCCCTCGTTGCGTACGCGTCGAGCGTGTTCACCCTGTTACCCGGCGACCTAATTCTCACAGGAACCCCCGCGGGTGTTGGCCCGATTGTGCACGGCGACACCGTCGAGATCACGATCGAGGGCATCGGCACGCTGAGCAACCCGGTGCGCACCGCTTCTCGATAGAATGGGCGCAATGTCTGCGCCATTTTCTACTGCAACCGCTTCCGACGTTCGCGTTCGGTTTTGTCCGTCACCTACCGGTACGCCCCACGTGGGACTGATCCGTACTGCCCTGTTTAACTGGGCGTATGCGCGCCACATGGGCGGCAAGATGGTGTTCCGTATTGAAGATACGGATGCCGCTCGTGACAGCGAAGAGAGCTATTTGCAGCTTCTCGACGCGATGAACTGGTTGGGTCTTGACTGGGACGAAGGCGTCGAGACGGGTGGCCCGCACGCGCCCTACCGTCAGTCGCAGCGCACCGACATCTACCTTGAGGTCATCGAGAAGCTGAAGGCTTCCGGTCACCTCTACGAGTCTTTTGCGACGGGTGAAGAGATCGAGGCCCGAAACGTGGCTAACGGTCGCGACCCCAAGCAAGGCTACGACAACTTCGAGCGCGATCTCACTGCTGAGCAGAATGCGGTGTTCAAGGAAGAGGGTCGCCAGCCGGCACTGCGTTTGCGGGTGCCCGACTCCGACCTGAGCTTTGATGACCTGGTTCGTGGCGACATCACGTTCCCCGCCGGTTCGTTCTCTGACTTCGTGGTGGTGCGCCCGAATGGTGCCCCGCTCTACACCTTCGTGAACCCGGTGGATGATGCGCTTATGGGCATCACGCACGTGCTGCGCGGTGAAGATCTGCTCTCGAGCACCCCTCGCCAGATCGCCCTCTATACGGCGCTCATTGAGATCGGTCTCACGGATGCGATTCCGCGATTCGGCCACCTTCCTTACGTAATGGGTGAGGGCAACAAGAAGCTCTCCAAGCGCGATCCCGAGGCGAGCCTGTTCCACCACCGTGATCGCGGGTTTATCCCCGAGGGCCTCATCAACTACCTGTCACTGCTGGGTTGGTCGCTTGCGCCCGACCGCGACGTTTTCTCCGTCGAAGAGATGATCGCCGCGTTCGACGTGGTGAACGTGAACCCGAGCCCGGCCCGCTTCGACGTGAAGAAGGCGGAGTCGCTCAATGGCGACCACATCCGTCTGTTGTCGGCTGAAGAGTTTGCGGGACGTCTCGTGCCCTACCTCGTTGCTGCTGACGTGATTTCGGCTGAGCCAACTGACGCTGAGCTGGCAACGCTGGCGGCTGCCGCACCGCTCGTGCAGGAGCGCATGCAATTGCTGGGCGATGCGCCGGCGCTGTTGCAGTTCTTGTTCACTCCGGATGCTGAGCTCGTCGTTGAGGCAGATGCAATGCCCAAGGCCGAAGGGCCTGAGGTTCTGGATGCCGCTATCGCTGTGCTGCCTGCGGTGGAACCGTGGACGCACGATGCCATCGAAGCTGCCCTCCGCGCCGAACTTATTGACGTGAAGGAAATGAAGCCACGTTTGGCGTTTGGTCCGTTGCGGAGCGCGATCGCTGGTCGCCGCATCAGCCCGCCGCTGTTTGAGTCAATGGAACTGCTGGGCAAGGAGTCGACTCTGGCTCGCTTGGGAGCGTTGCGCGTACGACTATGAGTGAGCAGTTCGACTGGGATGTTGTTATTGTCGGCGGCGGACCGGCCGGACTCAGTGCTGCCCTGAATCTCGCGCGGGCGCGTCGGCGCACGCTGGTGCTCGATAGCAATCGCCCTCGCAATTCGGCGACCTTCCACTCACACGGCTTCTTGAGCCGCGATGGTATTTCTCCGCTCGAGCTGCGTAAGCTGGGCCGTGAGGAGCTTGAGCAGTATCCGAACGTCGCGTTCGAGCGCACGATCGTCGAAACCATTGTGCCGCTCGACGGTGGTGGGTTTACGCTCACGCATCGCGGGGGAGCGGTCACGACCCGCACAGTTCTGATCGCCACAGGGTTGCGCGAGGTTTTGCCGAAGTTGCCAACGCTGCGGGCGTTCTATGGCACGAGCATCCACTCCTGCATGGAGTGCGACGGCTATGAGTACGCGGATCGTCCGATCGCGCTGATTGGTCACAGCGATGACCTCGCGGAGCGGGCGCTGCTGTTGTCGCAGTGGAGCCGCGATCTGATCGTCTTCACGCAGGGCATTGGCCATGTGAGTGAGACTGATGAGGCGGCGCTAGCTGACCGCGGCATCCGTGTGGATCGTCGTGAAGTGGCGGATGTTGCGGGCGACCGTGATGGGCTGAACGGTGTTGTGCTTGCCGACGGCGAAACTATTGCGCGCGAGGCCGCGTTCGTTCGCCCCGACTATGAGACAGCGCTTGGCTATGCGGAGGGTCTGCAACTCGCGCTCGACGCGGAGGGTTTGATTGTCGTTGATACTTCCGGCCGCACCAGCACAGCGGGTGCCTATGCGACCGGTGATGCCACCCCGCCCGGCCCCCAACAGCTCATCGTTGCCGCGGGTGACGGGGCCGAGGTTGCCGCCACCATCAACCGCGACCTGCTCTAAACGTCTCTTCCCGTGCAGCCGCGGGTATCGCTGCCGCGGGGTGCTCGTTGCTAGGCGATGGTCTGACCCGGCGTGCTGTTGGGTGTTGTGCGGCGAGTCGCAAGCATCGTGACAAGGCAGGCAGCAAGAAGCACCATCGTTACGGGTGCCCAGATGGCGCGCTCGGCAGCGCTCGGAGTGATGAGGTTCAGCACGATGCCGACGCCGGCATACGCGGTGGCGATCCAACCGAACACGGCGATGAGCCGAGGAGATACGTTCCGCAGCGGCCCCCGCTCACCCCGAGCCAGAATTGCCGCCGCCAGAACAAGAACGATCGTGGCGGAGACGCCAGCGATAACGCGTCCTTGCGGGGGGAGGGCGCCCTGATTGGTGCCGCCCTGGGTGTACTCGCCGAGAGGGGCTCCTGCGGCGACAGCGAGGTGGAACACGGCGACGAGGGCGAAGATCGCGGAGGCGGCTCCTGCGCCGACGCGGGCGGCTCGGCTAATCGGTCGCGCGTCGCTGCCGTCGCTGCCGTCGTTGCCGGGGCTGCCGCGTGATCCAACGGTCAGGGACTGGGACGCTGCGGTGTTTTTGCTCATTGGTCTGTCTCCTTATGTTGGGAAATTTGAGTGCACAGTTCATCGATCCATTCGATTTCAGCACGCGCGTGTGCTCGGCCTGACTCAAGGGTTGCGTAGCGCAAGCGGGTGGCGAGTGGGGCACCGGACAGATCGGGGGGTGCGTCGCTCGCGAGTGCATCGAGTGTCGCGAGTAATTTCCGGGCATCGTCGCGGCGACCTTCGAGCAATCGGATGACGCCGGTCGAACCAAGAGGCTCGGCAAAGAAGAGGCGGAGAAGGAATGGCTCGCGAGAGTTGTCTGGCTCAAGCGGTGATCTGAGCCACGTGTCGAGTGCTTCTCGCCCCGGTTCGAGTATCGAGTAGAGGCGGCGGTCGGGGCGAGATGTCTGCTCGATTGTGTCGCTCTCGACTAGGCCGTCAGCCTCAGCCCGGTGCAGTGTGCGGTAAAGCTGCGACTGATCTGCTGCCCAAAAGTGCGCGGCTGTAGACGAAAAGGTCTTGCCGAGTTCGTAGCCAGTCATGGGGCGGATCGCAATGAATCCGAGAACCGCGTGGAGGAGAGACATGGCATCAATATAGGACAAGTCCCATATCGGGTCAAGGGGGTGAACCACAGGCCGCGCAGGATGCGCTAAAGTAGTAAATCGGTTCGGCTGCGGCTGAACGCGGTGGGGTATGGTGTAATTGGCAACACGGAAGATTCTGATTCTTTTGTTCTGAGGCGAGTTACTTTTTAAGCCCGGATTTACTGGCCACTTCTAGGCCCGAACAGGTATTTCTTTCCACTGGCAGCCGATTCTCCTCACAATCTCTCACAACATCTCACGAGGCATCACCGCTTTGTTTGTGAATACTTTTTACCGCGCAAAGAATGCCCCGGACCCTGACGGTCGAGGGCATTCGATGCTGAAGCTGATGCGGCTGTGGACTACTTCGGCGCAAACCGCTCTGTTATCGCGGTAACGTTCGGCGCGACCGGACGACGCTCACCGTACGTGCTCTTGATGAGACGGTCGTCGGATTGGCCTAGTACTTCTGCGGCGATTGATGAACCCAGTTCGTTGTTCACTGCTGTGGCAACTGTTTTGCGCCCTGAGTGCGGGGTCAGCCAACCGGATAGGTCACTGCCGCCAGTTACCTCTCGCAATGTACGCCGGATGTTGTTCTGGGATAACAACCCGCCACCACGGGCAACGAACGCGAATTCGCGACCGTCGGCAAACCGTCGTCGGAGAATTGCCACGGCAAATTCCGGCAGTTCGATTCCACGGGCTGTTGCGTCCGTCTTTAACGCTCCGAGTCGATATCCCGTTCCCTTCACGTATTCCACCTTTCTGTCCACGATGAGTGTTGGATGTTCGGCGTCGAGGTCGATGCTGTCTCGGTGGACGGCGAGAACTTCCGAGATGCGCAGTGAGGTCCCAAGGATGAGGTCCATACAGTCCATGAGGTCGTCATGAGCTTTCGTTGACTGCGGGCCAGGCCGGTCCCGGTCGCGGTGAGCTGTGATGAGCTCGCGCAGATTCTCTAGCTCGGGGAGCTTGATTGCGCGAGCCTTCTTGAGCGGGGTGGGTAACTGGAAACCATCAAAGTTGATGAGCTGAGGTGGTACCGCGCCTTGTTCCACGGCGTAGCTCAGCACGGCGCGGATAACTACGCGACACGCGCGAGCCTCGGCTATGCGGCCGGATTCAGCTACCGCCCTAACGGTTCTTCGGAGCAAACCATTGTCCAACTCACCGAGCGTGAGCGAGCCGAGCGCGCGGGCGACCGTACCGTTCAGCGTCGATTCATAGCGCTGGACTGTCTGCGGGGCGCGGCCCTTCGTCCTGTAGTACGAGAGCCAGATTGCTCCGAGTTCCGCAAATGTGGTGCGAGCGGTAAGTGTTTGGACGTTCCAGCCAGCGAGAACCAACTCAGCGTTCGAAGCTAGGTCGCGTCGCGCGGCGGTTGCCGTTGCCGCGGTCCCAGTGATGCGAACGGTCGTACCGTCAGGGAGCCGAAGAGTTGCGGAGACACTGAGTGCGCCGCATGCGAGTGAGCGAGGCTTGCTGATGACCCCAAATTCACCAGGAGCGGTTCGTGGCCGGCCTCGGCCTGTGATTGCTGTGCTCACGCTGCTACCGCCTGTTCTTTGTGCTGGCGGGCCCAAGCTAAGAGGTCTTGGGCTTCCCAGCGCAGAGTGCCGCGTCCGAGAACTATGGCCGGTGCGAACGCGTCGGCGCTTCTTAGGTTGTACAGAGTGCCTCTGCTGATGCCTAGTAGCGCACTTGCTCCGGCGGCGTTGAGTAATTTGGGCGACGCCACTGGGGCGATGGTGATAGTCATTGTTTTCCTCCGCCGTCCAAGTGCGCGGCATTGGGCCAAAATCACTATTTTCACCCCCTTTTTACCCCCGTTCTGGGGGTCATGCCGGGACCTGTGTCAGTTCTCTATCTAGTTGAGAGTTCTCTCAGGTAATTGAGACCGCCCAACGCTTTGTGCCGCGCACAGGCTGGTGACGAGTTCTGTAGCGATTGGTGTGCGCCGTCTGGTGCAGCGCTCTGTCGTGTTTGGGCTTGATCCCACCGGACCGCAGGGGCGTGCATTGCTTGCTCATGCGGGTGCTGCCCGGTTTACCTACACCCTGACCTGTTCCGCACCGCGGTGATGGAATAAATCGAAGTTTGGTACAACCGTCGGTGGCCCCCGCTACCACAACGGCGTAATCAGCCCCGCCCAAGCAAGAACAACCCATCAAGCCCGCGACCGCAAACCCCTGGCTGCAAAAAACACATCAAGCTGTCTCAAAAAACTTGACGAGCGCAAGCTGATGAGGAAGGCCGTTCCGTTTCACGCATGAGGACGACTACCCGCCCGGTGGGGGCCGCAACCCAGATCTTGACGCGTCTCAGTCCGAGGGGCGGTTGTCGATGATGAATCGCATGAGCTGCGTCGCGTCATGGGTGACAAACAGCTCCGTGAGATAAGTGTTGTACTCAAGCCGACGTGTGGCTGAGACCGATACGGCGTCATAGCCGTTGGCCATGAGCTCGCCCGCCATCATCAGACGCGAGGTCCTCTTGTTGCCATCGAAATAGAACTGGCGTTTGGTCGCGGCGGCGAAGTAGGCAAACGCGCGCTCTCGGGGGTCGGTGAGCGTGTCGAGATAGTCGAGCAGGTCCTTATGTTCGGCGATAAGCGTTGCGCCGTCGACTCCGGGGTCGCTTGCCTGATAGACGCCCCTCTCGCCAAGTCCGACCCGTCCGCCGCCTCCCGCAGCGCCCTGCCCACGGAACGCTCCCGACTCGATCGCTTCATGTCTGGCGACCAAGCCATGAATTGTGTCGCTGGTGTTTTTGTCGAGGAGGAACCGGCTGTCACCGACAAGGGTGTCTACGAGGTTGAAGCCTTCGTTCAAAGCCAGGATCTGCTCTTGATCGTCGAGCCTGTGCCCGCTGACTGTGATCCCTTCGAGAAGTGTGCGGACTTCGGGGAGAGTGTACGGGTTGCCTTCGAGTGCGGCGGCATCCCAGATGTATTCGGGCATCATCGCGCGGTAGCGCGCTCTAGCTCTGTCCGGTGTGCTCTGCTTGAGTGTGCCGAAATCTAAAGCCGTGCTGTCCCAGGTGATGCCTGTGAGCTCAAGTCTGTCGGCGGCGGACGACGGGCTGAGGTGAATGTTGTCAGCACGCGTCAGGATTTCAGGACGTGTGCGCTTGAGATATTGGTTCGACCCGCGGGCCCAGTTGGATGAGGTGCCCATCGTTCACCACTCCCGAGCGATGGCAAGTGCGGCTTCCGCGGTGCTTCCGCCGAGGCCAATGCTGTCGATGATGGCCTGGACAGGTGCGACCAGGTTGAATTTTCCGTCCGTCCAGGAATCGACTTTGGCGATAGGTGCCATCGGCATTACGACAATTGTCGCGGTCGCGGCGCGCGCGGGGCGCAAGTGTGAGAGGAAGCGCGCGACCGCTTCGGGGTCTTCGGCGTAGACGATCGCGTGTGGGTCAAGCGCGATTGGCTCGTCAGCGATTCGCTCCAAGACCGGTGTGCCGGACAGGAGCCATTCGCCGCCTGCTGATAGCGCGGCGGATGCGAGTTTGAGTTCGTCCCAGCCGCCGGTGAGTAGCACTGCTCCCACCCGGTGAAGTGGGTTGGTAACACGGCCGGCCTCAGTCACGACGTCGATGGGGTTCAGCTCAGGTCCGACGTAGCGGCGTATCCGCTGTGCCCATTCTGTTTGGCTGGGGGTGAGGTATCCGGCATCGACTGAGGCGTCGATGATAGAACGAGCTCCTGCTGCGGCGTCAGGGTCTGAGGCGGGCAGCAAATTAATACTGATGTCGAGGCCGGCGGCAAGCGCAAGCTCCCTGAGCGTACGGAGGCCAGCGTCAGATTCCCCGGTCTCTACTCGATGCTGAGTCATTCGTGAAACTCCGGATCGTGCTGAAAGCAGGGATACAGTCGAATGAGTCACATCGCGAATTTGTTTTGGCAGTCCTGTTGTTGTGGTGACAGCCATCTGAATCACCTCCCCATCCGTGTACCGTTCTTGGTACAACATTTACAAATGTACCGTATTCGGTACAAGGTTACAAGCGGTCTATGCGCGGACAGTTTTCTCGGTTGAACTTGGCGGCCGCCGTGCGAATAGGACGCCTGTCAGTTCTTCATCTAGTTGAGATTTCCCTCGGGTAGTTGTGACCTAACACCAACTCAGGTGTCCGGTAAAGCTGGGATGGGCCACCTGGTAGTGGACTCGTCAGCGGCAGAGGAGCACACCCCCGACCATCAGGCCGGAACCGCTCCAACGACACCAGCACCACGGGGACTCCCGCACCGCAAGGCGCGGACATATCTCACCAACATCGAGACAAGTCTCAACTACAACGAGAAATGACAACCTGTGAGGGCGGGCGATGCCGGAGCCCAAATGGGCGCCAGCCTGCCGCGCACAAAGCTATCCATGACCGCGGACAATGACTACAGCGATGCCGAATATGTTGTCGAACCCCTCGGTGCAATTCTGATTCTGGCTACCGGATCCACTCTCAGAGGCGCAGATGGCGTTTATCGTGGGCTCCAACCTCTGATCGTCCAGCTCTGCGGTGAAAAACTGCCTCGCGGCGGTCTGCCAGCCGATGAAGCGATCAGGCAACGCCTGATGCACCGAGCACTCCAGGGGCTGCACGTCCCACGTCTGGCCCGCCAGCGCATCGCCGCGGCCCGCGGCCGTCCCGGCATCGCCCCGTGGCTGGATGCCCTGCAAAGCCACCCGGGGTTGTTGGACCTGTTGGTGTTGGGGCGCGAGCGTCTGGACATCTAGCCTCCAGCACTGGGAGTGATAGGTCTGCCTGCTGACGAGTCCAAGTGCCGCTCGCCTCCGGAGTCGCACATAGCCCCGACTTCATGCTGTTGGCAGGAGTGCTGCGAGCGCGGCGTCAGATCGCGTGCACGTTCAGCGTTTAGCTGGGGACTGCGTCTGCGTAACAGATAATCCCCACCGGTCATTTTCCTGTCGCATAGGGGCTGTGCAGGACAACGGTAGCGAGGCTTTCGCTACCGGCAAGCATCACAGACAGGACCAACAATGACGAAGACCACGAAGACCACGCCCCAGGATTATTCAGATGCGCAACTCACGCAGCTTGCCGATGCTTTCGAGTCGGCTTGGCCGGGAGCTGCGGCTCAGCCGGCCCAGATGATTGATGGATTCTGTGCTGGCGGGCAGCCGCGACTGTCCCAATATGGTGTCTTGGTCGCTATTGCGTTCGAGGACGAAGGTTTCCACAATGTGTTTGAGATGGTGGCTGGCAACCGCTCGCAAACGGAATGTGCGTGGAATCTTGGCATCATGCCTTGCGCGTTCGCAAATTACATCATCAACAGGTAGTGCCGAGAGGCGGGCAACGCCCAGAATCGGGATGACTGAAATGGTTGCTCGGTTCTGGGTGTTCGTCCTACCGGCCACCTCCGTCGACGCCCAGGTGGTCAGGGGCTGACAAGACTCGCCCCGCCATCCCCCGCTGGCTACCGAACTGAAGTGGTACAGGTTCGATCCCAGTACAGCTTACTGAAAACCGCCGGACTCCCGGGGGTTTTCGTTGCCGGGGTAGTTTTTCGGCGCTTTTGCGATCGGAAGGTAATCGGGCGACCAAGTTTCCCACGTTATCGCTCTACTCGTCCGCCTGAATTGGCATTCGGGGGGGCCTATGTTTTTGTCAAGCGGCGAGGGCGTGTTTGTTCGGTTCGTTCTCGTAGAGTGTGCCGTCGCGCATCATGGCGTAGAGGACGTTGCAGCGGCGTCGGGCCAGGGCTAG
>NZ_BAAAKW010000068.1:0-53202 GCF_039527955.1 Rhodoglobus aureus
TACGACACCAACACAACAGCCGAAGAAGGACTCTGGGCCCGATCAGGATGGGCCGGCAGAGCATGACACGCCCGAAGCCATCCACACGTTTTGGCCGATAAGCCGCGATAACCAGTGCCAACGAACGAGCCTGGTGACGGTACGACGGCAAATAAAAACCCGTTACCCCGCGAGTGCGAAGTGCCGGGTTTTCTTGGTGGTGCACCTCCCCGGACTTGAACCGGGAACCCACTGATTAAGAGTCAGTTGCTCTGCCAATTGAGCTAGAGGTGCGTGGCTTGGTTTCCTTCTCAGGGCAACCGAGGAACAACGTTACCATGAGTTAAAGCGACTAAGGAGCACAATGACCACGGAACCCACTCGACTTGCCGCAGGCACCCCCGCACCAGGCTTCACCATGCCTGATCAGGACGGAAAACCGGTGTCACTGAGCGACTTTTCTGGCAAGAAAGTGATTCTGTATTTCTACCCAGCAGCCATGACTCCCGGATGCACGACACAGGCTTGCGACTTTCGCGATCAGCTCGGCTCGCTGCAGTCAGAGGGCTACGTTGTGTTGGGTGTTTCGCGCGATACCCCCGAGAAGTTGACCAAGTTCCGCGAGCAGGAGGCGCTCACATTCCCGCTGCTCAGCGACCCCGACCATGAAGTGCACGAGGGGTATGGAGCCTGGGGCGAAAAGAACCTGTACGGCAAGCAAGTAGTTGGCGTCATCCGCTCCACCTTCGTCATCGATGAAGCCGGCACGATCGTTCTCCCGCTCTACGCAGTGAAGGCCACTGGCCACGTCGCATCACTACGCAAGAAGCTCGGGCTCAGCTAAGGAACATCGGGCGGAGGCCACTCATCGCCGTACAAGTTCGCCCTGACAGCTTATTGTACGCGCGAGAGTTACTCAGTCTTGGGATGCGCGAAGAGCCCCAACAGTTCGCCCACTCGATAATCTGTGTCAAGTGGGTGCCGCAACGGCATTGACGTGTTGAGTCGATAGGTGTTTCGGCGGCCTTCGCGCTCGCGTTCGAGATACCCGGCTTCTTCGAGTTCGGTCACGATTCGCTGCGCCGCACGCTCAGTGATTCCCACCTGAACCGCGACATTCCTCAACAGCGCATTCGGGTTCTCAGAAATGCACATCAGTACGTGCGCGTGATTTGTGAGAAAAGTCCACTGTGCCATGCCCAAATTGTACCTCAGCCGAAAAATATAACGTCATACGTAATTCAGGACTTAGAACATGTGCTACGTTTTTCGCGTATTAGTATTCGTCTAACGTGAGGATGTGGTGTGGATCTTTGGAGCCTCAGCGCCGCCGTGGCTTCGCCGTGGTTCGCAATCATATGTGTGGGTCTCCTTTCCCTGACAAAAGCGACCCCCCACGCCCGGGGGGTCGCTGCAAGCTCGATTACTGCCGCAGGCTTCGGTGTGGTCATCATCACCTCAGTGATTCCCAGCAGTTTGATGAGCGCAGGCACAAACGCACCCCTAGCACTCACACTTCAGTGGGACTCATTGGCCCAAATCATGTCGATGCTCGTGCTCGGCCTCAGCACGCTCATCCAAGTGTTTGCGCTTCGCTACCTCCGGGGAGATGCGCGGCAAACATGGTTCGTCACCTCCACCAACGCAGTAACTGCATTTAGCGTTCTTCTCGTGTGCGCTGGATCGGTCACATCTTTCGCTCTCGCGTGGCTTGGCGCCGGTTCGGCGCTTGTGGCGCTGCTGGGCACGTATCGGAATCTCGACCAAGCACGAGACGGGATGCGCCGTACGGCACGCCGATTCGCTATCGCAGATTCAGGACTACTGATTGGCTTGGCATTTGTGATCGTCCCGGCGGGAGGCGACGTGCCACTCAACGAAGTTCCCTCACAAGTAGCAGCCATGCCCAGCGCCATCCAAATGCTCATCGCGCTGCTATTGGTCGCGAGTGCTCTAGCTCGGTCAAGTCAGCTCCCGTTTCACGGATGGCTACCATTTACTCTTGCCGCGCCCACGCCAGTTTCTGCTCTCATGCACGCCGGAGTGGTTAATGCCGGCGCAATCCTGTTGTTGCGGTTCTCCGGAACAGTAGGGATTCACCAAAGCATCATGATTGTGATCTTCGTTATGGGATCGGCAACCGTGATTTATGCCTCTGCAGTAAGGCTTGTGCGCCCTGACGTTAAGGGCCGTCTGGTCTTTTCAACCATGGCGCAAATGGGCTTCATGATCATGACGTGTGGCCTAGGGCTATACGCAGCCGCAATCTTCCACCTCATCGCCCATTCACTTTTCAAGTCGGCGCTCTTCCTAGGCGCTGGCACCGGAGTACGCCAACGTGCGATCGAACGAAATCTCCCCGCCCCCGCTCCGGCCACTCCACTAACTGTTGTGGCCGCAATAACTGTGGCGTTTGTCGTGCCCCTCGCTTCCCTCATCGCCGCCAAAGTTGGCCTCACTCCGAACGGCAGCAACGCCGAGCTCGGACTGTTTGCGTTCGTCGCCCTGACCGTTGGGGTGACCCTCGGAGCTGGACTGCTGACCCACTTCTCGTTCCAGAGCCTCGCTCTAGGTGTGTTGATGACGATCGGGGTTGCCTTCGGATATGCCGCTGCGACACACGAGTTTGGCGCGGCGTTCAACCTCCCGACCTCAGCCGCGGCAGCGCCACCGTGGCTTCTGATCATCCCAGTCGCCGGCCTGCTCATTATTGAGGTTTTGACGCGAACGCGAACGCGACTCACCACACTTCGCGGATTGGTTTACACCCGGTCGCTCTCAACGACGGTTTCCCGGGGCGCTCTCTCGAAAGGACTCTCCCGATGAGCTTGATTCTCCGCGCTCACGTAGCCTTAGCTGCCCAACACATTGTGCCTTCTTGGCCACTCGATTCGTTTATTGCCGTCAACCCTCTCGCGGGCAAAGAAGCTTTCCCTTTTGACTCCCCCAAGACTGCTGAGTCAGCCATGACTCGCACGTGCGAGTCATATCTAGCCGAATTCACTCGCGGTCGAATAACCTCAGGCGATCTGGAGCAGGCAGTTCTCGAACGCACTCCTGAGCTGGCGGGGATTGCCGTCGTCGGCACCGAAAGTATGCCTGCAGCTCGGATCGCCGCGCTCGATATGCAGCTGACGGTCACGGGCGCAGATCCGACGTTCCGCGAAGCAGAAATTGATCCGATCGATGCTCGGATGTCTACGTGGGTGGCTGCGTACCTTTCACCGGATCCACTGTGGACGATGCCTCACAGAGCAGATGGCTTCTATCGCTCGTGGAAAGCGCTCGCCCGATTCGATCGTTCGTTGCCGCGGTCTGCTCGCCGCATGACAGCTGAACTTCTCCCGGAGCCCGAGCGTGCTCTAGCGCACGCACTCGAACACTTTGAGGTGGCTGACGACGCGATTGCCGCAACCCTGCAACGCGAGTTGGCGTTCCTGCCGGGCTGGGTTGCGTACATCAAATGGCGTGCGGCCAAAAAGGGCGATATTGACTTGACCACCTATCTCGCTGTGCGCTTTAGTCTTCGTGTGCTCCTCGACGCGCCCCCTAAGCGACCGCCCGAGACTACTGAACCTCCACCACCCGCCGTTAGCCTCTGGAACCGCGCTAGTCAGGTCGCGCGTCACGTCGCAGGCGACAACGCACGTACGCATGATGTTGCGATGGTGGCCCGCATTCTGGCAGTCCACGCCCCCCGCGACCACGCGTTCACGTGGCAGAAAGCGTATGAGCTGAACTACCGGAACTCACTCATCGACTCTCTCGCGCAGAGCAAATCCACCCCCGAGACACCGCAATATCAGGTCGTGATGTGCATTGATCCGAGGTCAGAAGGAATGCGCCGCCATCTCGAGACAGACCACACCCTGGAAACAGTGGGTTTTGCCGGATTCTTCGGTGTTCCTATCCGCTTTTCCCGTTACCAGGCTCGTGGGTCAATCAACTCTCTCCCAGCGTTGCTTGACCCACGTCACCACATCACCGAGCGGCCGCTGAGGCCCGAAAAGGTTCAGAAGAACATCCGGGCACGGAGGTTGCGGGATGCACTGCGCAGCGCACTTCACGCTGCCGAATCACACACAACGACTCCATTTGTACTTGCCGAAATCGCGGGTTGGCTCTTCGGGGCGGCCAGCGCCATCCGCACGTTTGCGCCCGCGCTCGCCGGAAGACTGGAAACACTCGCGAACAATCACATCCCTGAGCTCGACAGCGAAGTGACAGTCTCCGAAGCGTTCACTCTCGATGAGCGTGTTGCTCTTGCCGAAACGGCAATTCGGATGATGGGACTAACGCAGTTTGCTCCCCTTGTCGTCATTGCCGGACACACCTCTGAATCAGCCAACAACCTGTACCAATCTGCACTCGATTGCGGTGCGTGTGGCGGAAACCCCGGTGCGGCCAACGCCCGTGCTGCGGTCGCAATATTCAATGACGCAGAGGTCCGCAGCATTCTTCAGCGCCGAGGAATCAGCATCCCGGAGGACTGCATCTTCGTCGCAGCAGAGCACAACACTGTTACCGACATGATGGTGGTGCTGGATAGCGCTCTAATACCCGCGACCCACACCGAGCGCGTGCGCGGATTTGGTGTGGTTCAACGCCGTGCGGCTGACCAACTGTTGCATGAGCGGGCTCACGAACTTCCGGGTGCATCCTCTCGCTCGACTTCCGCAAGTCTCCGGCGCCGAGCATACGACTGGTCCGAGGTGTATCCAGAATTGGGGTTGGCCGGGAACGCAGCGATGATCATCGGTCCCCGCGAGCTAACCCGCGGCGTCGATCTCAGACGCAGAGTGTTCCTGCACTCCTACCGGCCCGAACTAGACGACAGCAACACGGCCCTCGAGACCATCCTGACCGCGCCAATGGTCGTCGCCCAATGGATCAATCACCAGTATTATTTTTCCAGCCTCCACCCCGAGACGCTGGGCGCTGGAACAAAGACTATTCACAATGCGATCGGAGTCGCCGGAGTACTCTCCGGTCAGGAAGGCGACCTGCGGCGAGGTTTACCTTGGCAATCCGTAGGTTTCGGCCAACATAGCTTCCATGAACCGATGCGCCTCGCGGTTTTAGTACAAGCACCCTTGAAAAATGTGGGAGAAATCATCTCGCGCAATCAAGTCCTTCGCGACCTCGTAGACAACGATTGGATCACCGTTACCGCTCGCGAAAATTCGCGTGCTCCCTGGTATCGACACACTTCTTTCGGATGGAAAAAGTACGTCACAATAATGGAAGGTTCACGACCATGAACGGCCTCACAAAAATGACTCGACTGGAGATCATTGCCCCCGCACGCCAGGCACCAGACCTTCGTGAGCTCATAACGTCTGCCGGGGCAACGGGCTTCACTTCCGTTTCGGGCGTCTCAGGAATCGGCCACCACGGCCAACACTCCGGCGCGCTGCTCTTTAACGAGTACGACACATTGACGATGATTATCACCGTACTTCCTGCCGCCAAGGCTGATGAACTTGTGCAGGCTGTTCACGCAATGCTCAGTTCGTCTAGCGGCGTGATGTTTGTCGCCGACACGTACGTGAGTCGCCCTGAATACTTTCAGTGACGCCTACTAGCGGGCGCGAGTGGGGTGAACACATCAGCCTTCGCGCCTCGTGGTCGCCTCTAGCACCGGCTTGGTGAACAACAAGATGAGCACGGCGATCGCGGGCAGAAGCAGAAGCCATCCGATGTCGGGGCGCGCAAAAATACCTTGAAAGCTGCCGATGGCCACAGAAATCTGCAGCACCTGCCACACCACCGCGGCACCGCGAATCCACGCCTGGCCTCGCAGCACGCCAATGCCGATCACTGCCACCCAGATGGCGGCCAGCGCAGTCAGCACGGTCAATGCGATCGCGCTCGGATACGACTGAGGCGTCTCGCTGCCCAGCTCAAAAATTAGGTAGGCGAGGGCACCAAAGAGCAGAGCACTCTCCAGAAAAATTACGAAAGCAAGCACAACCAAATTCAGATGGCTACGACTCGGTTTTTCTTCTGGGACAAGTTCGTCTACCATTTGCTCCCCGTTAAATCGCTGAAAAACCATTGCTTTGCATTGGTCGATATGCGATTCTAGTTGAGGTTGATTTCTGGCTCCCAGTGTTGCGAGCGAGACCCACACACTTTCTCAAGCTCGACGCCGATTCAGGCATATTTTTTGTGCGCTCGAGCAACGCAACACGCTGTAAGGAGCAACACATGGACTGGCGCGATAACGCTGCATGCCTCACCGCTGACCCGGAGCTTTTCTTCCCGGTAGGAAACACCGGTCCGGCAGTTGACCAAATCGAGAAAGCAAAAGCCGTCTGCGGTCGCTGCTCGGTTACTGAAATGTGCCTCCAGTACGCGCTCGAAACAAATCAAGACTCTGGCGTTTGGGGTGGCCTCAGTGAAGACGAGCGCCGCGCACTCAAGCGTCGCGCTGCACGCGCCCGTCGCGCGTCCTAAGACCGCACTGCTCGCAGCGCGCGCGTTTTGCACACCGCTCTAGCGTGAGCTAGAACTGCACACTGCTCTCGTGCGCACGCACGGCTTCGGATCGCGAACGCGTCGCGCTGCCACAACCCGCGCTATTTTGTGCGCGTGAGCCAGGTCAGCGGAATGTCGATAGTGACTTCGGTGCCGCTGCCCATGAGCGTGTGCCAGTCGATGGTTCCGCTCAGTTCGCCCTGAATCAGGGTGCGCACGATCTGTGTGCCGAGCCCCTCGCCTACTCTTCCTTCGGCGAGCCCAACACCGTTGTCGCGAACCTGCACAGTGAGCTTGTCTGCGGTGCGGCGAGCATCAATCTCAACCGTCCCATCCGCGCGCCCGGCAAGACCGTGCTCGACCGCGTTCGTCACAAGCTCCGTCAGAGCCAAAGCCAACGGAGTCGCATACTCGCTGGGCAGCGCACCGAAACTTCCTACGGATGTCGGGTGCACCGTCGTGTTGTGACTCGACGCCACCTCAGCGATCAGCTTCAGTACGCGGTCAAACACCACATCGAAGTCAACACTCTGGCTGAGGCCCTCAGAGAGGGTGTCGTGCACTACTGCAATGGCGGCCACTCGACGCATCGCGTGCCCCAAAGCTTCACGCGCGACCTCGCTGTGGGTTCTGCGTGCCTGAATCCTCAGCAGCGATGCCACCGTCTGCAAGTTGTTTTTCACCCGATGGTGAATCTCACGAATCGTCGCGTCCTTCGTGATCAGCTCGCGCTCCTGATGGCGCACCTCGGTCACATCGCGGCACAAAACAATCGCACCAACGCGTTCGCCACGATCGCGGATAGGAATCGCGCGTAACGACACCGTCACACCGCGCGCCTCAATGTCGGTGCGCCACGGCGCCCGGCCAGTAACCACCAGCGGAAGCGACTCATCCACCTCAGGCTGACCGGCGATAAGCGCCGTGGTGACCTCGGCGAGAAATTCCGCCTCCAGCTCACCAGAAAATCCGATGCGGTTGAACGCCGACAACGCGTTCGGGCTGGCAAACGTGACCAGACCATCAACATCCAAGCGAATAAGACCATCGGATGCCCGGGGTGCGCCACGACGCGGCGACGCCGGGGCACCCATGTCAGGAAAATCGCCGGCAGCAATCATCGCAAAAAGGTCGTTCGCGCAGCCATTGAAGGTGAGTTCTTGCCGGGAGGGTGTGCGGGCATCTCCCAAATTTGTGTGGCGGGTAATGATCGCGATGGGGGTTTCCGCGGTCGCGTTGCCACTGACTTTGAGCCTGCGCATCACAGGTACGGCCCGCACCCGCGTGGGTGTCTCTTCGTACCAAGATGGAGCCGCAGCATCGACAATGCGCGCCGTTGTGAACGCTTCGGTTACTTGCGCTTTCCACTCGGGCTTGACCTTCTGGCCAACAAAGTCCCGGTAGAAGAGGGTTGCTGAGCTGCTGGGGCGCGCGTGGGCAACCGCAACAAACTGGTTATTGTCGCTCGGGACCCACAACACGATGTCGGCAAACGCGAGGTCGGCAAGCAACTGCCAGTCGCCAACCAACATGTGCAGCCATTCGATATCAGCCTCGCTCGAATGGCCTTGCTCCTGAACTAGATCACTGAGTGTCGACACCCTTACAGATTACCTGCGCGCCAGCATCCTCTTGAACACTGAGCGTCGCGGCTGTGACTCATCGACTTCGGGCACTAGTCGGGAGGTTACAAGATCGCGAACTGCAAGTCGCGCTGGTGAACGCGGTGCGGAATCCACCAGCGTCTTGCCACTCAGCACTGCGCCGTCGAATGCTGCAAGGTCGTGAGGAACGAGAATCGGATGCTCGATTCCCCCGAACCTCGACAGCGTCTGAGTCACTTGTCCGTGCGGGTTCATTCCGCTCGCGCTCACCCGCACCTTGTTCATCACTACGCTCACGCTGCGTGTCGAGACTGTTTCGAGCAAATCTACGTGGGCACGCAAGAACCGCGAGAGGCCCACAGGGTCTGCCCCGCCAACCGCAATTACGTGGTCGGCGGCGCGCACCGCCGTAACGGCGGCTGCGTTGCGCCGGGGAGCAAAAAGGTCGCTAGTGATCTCTTCGTCATTCTCAAGACTCGAGCTGGTATCTAGCACGGTGTAATCGACCCACTGGCGACATTGCGCAACGGTTGTCCCGACTCTTTCTGCCGAAAGTTCTGGCCAGCGACTGGGCCTTCCTATGCCGGTGAGCACCCAAAAACCGCCGACAGGTGACTCATAGCGTTGCCCGATGCGGGCCAGCTCGTCTGTTGTGAGGGTGTCGGTTCCTGCTAGGCGACACGCGGCGGCAAAGCCGGGAGCCTCGTCGAGCATTCCCAATGCTGGCGCCACGGAAGCCCCGTGAGTGTCCACATCGGCAAGGGCCACGCTGTGCCCGAGCGCAGCCAACTCGGCGGCGATGGAGATGGCGATCGATGTGCGGCCGGGAGCCCCTCCGGGGCCCCACACCGCGATCACTTGCCCCCGAGTGCTCCGTGCAGAGGTTTCGGGTTCTGAACTCCACTGCGATTGGTCAAGCAGTGCATCCACCGCAGACCAGCCAGTCATGGCGTCGACGATGCCATAGAGCCCCAAGTCGCTCGCATAGCGCTGCTCGCGCTCACTGCTAGCAACCGCGATGAGTCTGACGCCGGCCTGATCACAGGCGGCAATCAGCCGATCGGTCAGGTAGCGCGCCTCGGAGGCGACCAGGGCAATGTCGACTTGAGCGCCCGCAACACGCGAAGCAAGCTCTGGGGCACTCACGGCGCGTAAGACGATCTCATGGCCGTGGTGCACGGCGTCGAACGCGAACTGGTCTTCAAGATTGACCGGCATCGCCAATGCGAACGTGGCCATCTCAGCCCTTCGCCGGAAGATTGGTGGGGATCACAGAAAGCACATCACCGTTAGCCATCGCCTCAAGCAATCGGGCAACTCGCGAGCGGGGAACGAGCAGCTCAAGCGCGCTGCTGCCCGCAGACGAAACGAGCGAGTCGTTCTCAACAAGGCGCACGACAACAGCACTCGAAATGATGACGCCCGGGGGCCCATACGCTCCGTCGTCTCCCTCGGCACTTGCCCACACATCGACGGATGCCCCAGAGGCCACGGTCTCGGCCAAGCCACCCTGAGGCGACACAACAACGGCGGTCAGCGACAGCCCCTCATGGCTTCCTAGGGAGGATGTCGGGATCAACTCCCCCGCACCGATCGGCCGTGTAGCGATGAAGCCTTCAGCCGGCAACTCACCCCGCGCAATGTAGAACTCGCTCGATTCGTTGAGCTTTACGCTCCGCACGACGAGGTCGCTGCTCATCACGCGGTCGCCCGGGGTCAGGGGCGAGGCCGCCGCATAGACCTCGATCGAATCATCTGCCGTGGCAACGAGGGAAACCACGCCAACGATCGACGCGACGACAAGCACGATGCCGATAGCCAGGCGAGGGTCAAGAGCAAGAGCTCGCGCACGAGCTTGAGACTGGGTGCGGCCGGAACGACGGCTCACGGTGCGCACTTCACGGGTCGGGTGTTGATCATTGCACCATCGTTCGTCACTGCTCACAAGTGGCGCGAGAGTTATCCACATCAGCCCCATTCACAGGTGCACGGGAGCATAATCGAAACATGAACGCGATCAATCCAGCAGAGGGCCTCGGGCGATTTCTCACCCTGGCCGATACTGCCGAAGTGCTCAGCGTCTCTCCGCACGAGGTTCTTGACTTGGTGCGTTCGGGCGAACTGCCCGCAATCAAAGTTGGCAGCAAAGGCCAGTGGCGAATCGAGAACTCGGTGCTTGAGTCCTACATAGAGGCTTTGTACGAAGAGACTCGCCGCATGAGCCTCTGGAACCAGTCAGACATTGCCGCCGTGACCGAAGTGAACTTCGGCGAACAGCGCACGCGCTAGAGCTAGGGCCGCACGAGCACAAGACTCGCAAACGGCACCAAGCGGTATTCAGCCACCGCTGTCTCACGCCGCACCGCCCCTCGTTCGTGGACAGCAATATCTAAGTGGTCTCGCCCGACCCGATCGATCGTGCCGTGCACTTCGCCTGCAACCAGCAATAACGACACTGCACGGCGACGACGACACAGATCTCGCAAAACATAACTCAGCCCCAAACGCTGCGAGAGACTCGGATGCCCGCTTGACGGCATCGTCGCGAGGCTCGGGGTGATGTGGGCTGACCCCAGCGAGATGCCCGCCATCGCAGCGAACGGAACAATGCACTGCGCTGGGCGGTCGCTGTCGTCAACAAGGTCAGCCGACATCCAGTCCCGTCCAATGATTGCCGGGCGGATGATGAGCCGCGTTCCCGTGACTAGGACAACGGAAAGCGTGAGCGGCGATTGCTCGGAGCCGCGGGCATGCAGAGACACAATACGGTCGCGCATGCTGAGCCGCCCTAGGCGAAGTCGCTCCTCTTCAGCATCGACCTCGAGGTCGTCAGCAGTGATCTCGTTCTCAAGCTGACTTTCGAGGTCGTCAAAGAGTTTGTCCCAGCGCATGGGCTGACGGTACTGGCGAGAGAGCAAAACGAAGCAATGTTATCCACAATTGAAAATTAGTCATAGACAATTGGTCTCAGTACTGATTGAGTGTGGTCTACCCCCCAACGGGGGTATACATCGCCGTCTTGACCTTTTACCCGGGAGATCATGAGTACCGAGCCGCTCCGCAAGCCTTCGCCGAGTGAGGAAACCCCTCCACCACCACGACAGCGCACCGGAACCCTTCCCTCCAAAATCATTCGTCCACGCTTCGTGCCCGACGAGTTTTTTGGCCACCAGCCCACCCCAAGCGCCGAGTTGCCAGATCCGGCTCCTCTGGTGGAAAACCTCACCCGCTGCGTCATCGAGGTTCTTGCCGGCGCCCGCGACCTTGAGCAGATAGCCCGTTGGGTCACCGACGATGTGTATCGACACCTGCTAAAACGCACTGTTTTATCGGCGCGTGCTCGTCGCGCAAAAGGGCAGCCTGTCACGCGCCCAAGCTTCACCATGGGCTCGATCCGCCTCTGTGAGCCCAGCGACGGCGCGGTAGAAGCTGTCGTGATTGTGCGCGGTCGAGCACGCACTCGCGCGGTAGCCATGCGCCTCGAAGGACTCGACAAACGCTGGCGAGCCACCGCACTCAACGTTCTCTAGCCAGCACAACGCTGACTTAACGACGTATGCCCCCATCGACCGAGCGGTGGGGGCATACGTCGTTGCTCATGTCTATTTTTTTCGCTTCTCCTGCGCGCGACGCTGCGAACGGTTGAGTGGGCCGTCGTCTGTGCCCTCTGCCCGCTGGCCGAATGCACCACGCTCGCCGCCCTGAGGCTTCTGCGCCTGCTGCGGTTGCTGCGGTGCCGCCTGCTGAGTCTGGCGCTTCTGTGCACCCGCAGTCGCAGCGCGCTCGACCTGGCCGCGCTCATTGCGAACCTCAACCTCGCCTGCGGCATCAGCGCTGGGCGCCGAGTAGCTGAGCGCTGCGGCCTGTGAACTGGCCGGATCCAAACCTCGCGCCTGCACGGTGGTGGACTCGCCACCGCCGCTGACCTCAACATCAAGATTGAACAGGAAGCCGACAGACTCTTCGCGAATCTGTCCCATCATGGTCTGGAAGAGAGCAAAACCTTCGCGCTGGTACTCAATGAGCGGGTCGCGTTGGGCCATTGCTCGCAAGCCGATTCCGTCTTTGAGGTAGTCCATCTCATAGAGGTGGTCTCGCCAGCGGCGATCGATAACGCTGAGCACAACGCGGCGCTCGAGCTCGCGCATGGCTGTTTCACCGAGCTGCTGCTCGCGACGCTCATAAGCGATCGCCGCATCCGAGTGGAGCTCTTTGGCAATGAAAGCGCTTGTCAGCTTGCCGCGCGAACCGCCCTCGGTCAGAACCTCGTCAACCGTGATGCCGATCGGATACATGGTTTTGAGCTCGGTCCACAGAACGTCGAAGTCCCAATCCTCAGAGTGGCCCTCTGCGGTATGCACGTCGACGACCTCGGTCACAACATCTGTCAGGAAGCGCTGAACGCGGTCCTTCAAGTCGTCACCCTCGAGGATGTGACGGCGGTCGCTGTAGATAGCTTCGCGCTGGCGGTTTAACACGTCGTCGTACTTGAGCACGTTTTTGCGGATCTCAGCGTTGCGCGATTCCACCTGTGACTGAGCACTGCGGATGGCGCGGCTAACAACCTTGGATTCGATCGCCAAGTCGTCGGGAACCGTCGAGCGCCCCATGAGCGCTTCGGCTGCACCGCTGTTGAACAGGCGCATCAGGTCATCCTGAAGCGACAGGTAGAAACGGCTCTCGCCCGGGTCACCCTGACGACCTGAACGACCACGCAGCTGGTTGTCGATACGGCGCGATTCGTGACGCTCGGTGCCCAACACGTAGAGGCCACCGACATCGACGACCTTCTTGGCTTCTTTCTCGACGCCAGCCTTTACATCCGCGAAGACGTCATCCCACGCGGCTTCGTAATCGTCCGGAGTTTCGGTGGGGTTGAGACCGCGACTGTTCATCTCGGCTACGGCCAGGAACTCGGCGTTTCCGCCGAGCATGACGTCTGTCCCACGGCCTGCCATGTTCGTAGCAACGGTGACGGAACCCAAGCGCCCGGCTTGAGCGACGATCGCAGCTTCGCGAGCGTGGTTCTTGGCATTCAGAACCTCGTGCTTGACGCCCTTCTTGGCGAGCATCCGTGAAAGCAGCTCGCTCTTCTCAACGCTTGTTGTTCCCACGAGAACGGGCTGTCCAAGTTCGTGACGCTTTGCGATGTCGGCAACTACCTGCTCGAACTTTGACTGCTCGTTCTTGTAAATCAGGTCGGACTGGTCAATGCGCTGCATCGGCTTGTTAGTCGGGATGGCAACCACACCAAGCTTGTATGTGGACATGAACTCGGCTGCCTCAGTCTCGGCGGTACCCGTCATTCCCGAAAGCTTGTTGTAGAGACGGAAGTAGTTCTGCAGCGTGACCGTGGCGAGTGTCTGGTTCTCCGCCTTAACGGCAACACCTTCCTTGGCCTCGATCGCCTGGTGAATACCTTCGTTGTAGCGGCGACCCTGAAGAATACGACCGGTGTGCTCGTCAACAATCAGTACTTCGCCGTTCATGACGACGTAGTCCTTGTCTTTCTTGAAGAGGGCACGCGCTTTGATCGAGTTGTTCAAGAACGAGATCAGCGGAGTATTTGCGGACTCGTACAGGTTGTCGATACCGAGGTAATCTTCGACCTTCTCGATGCCGGGTTCGAGCACACCAACGGTGCGCTTCTTCTCATCAACTTCGAAATCAACTTCGGGGATGAGCTTCTTTGCAAGACTGGAGAACTCGGTGAACCAGCGGTTTGCCTCGCCTGACGACGGCCCCGAAATGATCAACGGCGTACGAGCCTCGTCAATCAAAATTGAGTCAACCTCGTCGACCACAGCAAAGTGGTGTCCTCGCTGCACCATGTCGCTCGCCTGCCACGCCATGTTGTCGCGCAGGTAGTCGAAACCAAACTCGTTGTTGGTTCCATAAGTAATGTCTGCGGCGTACTGCTCGCGACGTTCCACAGGGGTCTGACCCGAGACGATACAGCCGGTGGTCATTCCGAGGGCACGGAAAATGCGCCCCATAAGTTCTGACTGGTAGCTGGCCAAGTAGTCGTTGACCGTAATCACGTGCACGCCCTGCGCTGCAATCGCATTGAGATACGCAGCAAGCGTCGCCACGAGGGTCTTGCCCTCGCCAGTCTTCATTTCGGCGATATTACCCAAGTGCAACGCAGCGCCGCCCATGAGTTGAACCTCAAAGTGACGCATGCCGAGAGTGCGGCTCGCCGCTTCACGCACGGCGGCGAACGCCTCCGGGAGCAGATCATCGAGCGACTCGCCTGCGGCATAGCGCTCACGCAGCTCAGTGGTCTCATGCTTGAGCTCATCGTCGGTCAGAGTCTTGAAGTCTTCCTCAAGGTGATCAACTGCTTGCGCATAGCCTTTCAGACGTCGAAGAAGTCGACCCTCGCCCACACGAAGTGCGCGTTCCAAAACATTCGCCACCGAATACTCCCATTCTTGTCGGACGGGTCCGACACTGGCACTGCTCGACGAAGCGCAGCCTTTAGACGCTTACGTCGCGGCAACGCGGTGCGTGCATTCAGCGCACAGCCGCGTTACCGGTTCGTAATCGTATCAAGTTCAAGCCAGAAACTTGGTGTGCTTAGCCGTTGGCGACCTTACGCTTGCGCGAACGACCGCCTTCAACCGCCTCATCGGCCTGCTCTTCTAGTCCAATAACACCGTAATCCCAGCCCTTGCGACGGTAAACCACGCTCGGACGATCGGTCTGGCTATCCACAAAGAGGAAGAAGTCGTGACCGACCAACTCCATGTGATCGAGTGCCTCTTCTACAGTCATGTGACTCGAAGGGAACACCTTGCGGCGGATGACAACGGGCGAATAGTCGTCGTCGCCGGGCTCTGGCTCGGCGTTCTGTGCCGGAACCGAACCGGTAGCGACACTTTCAATGACTTCCGGACTCGCTGGAGTGATATCGACGACAGCAAACCCACCGGCACTAGCCTCACGCAGAGACGTCGGGCGGTGGTTTCCCCGGTGCACTTTCTTGCGGTCGCGAGACTGGCGAATGCGCTCAATGAGCTTTGACATGGCCAGATCGAAAGCAACATATTTATCCGAACCAGCAGATTCCGCTCGAACAAGCGGTCCTGGTCCGATCAACGTCAACTCAACACGATCGTCTCCACTTGACCCATTGGTTTCGTGGTGGCGGCTTACCTTGATCTCGAAGGCAATTGCCTTATCGGCCAGGTGAGCGACCTTTTCAGACTTTTCGATCGCATACTCACGGAAACGATCCGTGACTCCTACATTTCGTCCGTTGACGGTGATTTCCACGGCGACCTCCTAGACATCATGCGCGGCCGCCCCGTGAGGCGGCTTTTATTGTGCGCCCTTTTCCTTACCGTAGCCCTCGCTGCTGGCAATGTCACGAGCCGCTCCGGTTCTTGGAGTGAACCCGATGGTTACGGCCGCAATGACGGTGCCACCGGCAGCAGAAATAGCCCGCGCCGCCTCGTCGATCGTGGCTCCGGTCGTGAGAACGTCATCCGCAATGATGACTCTGCTCGCTCCAAGCCAGCGTGTCGCAACGAACGCGCCATGCACATTTGCCGCCCGCTGCTGTGCACCGAGGAGCTTTTGGCTCCTGGTCTCTTTGGCCACCCGCAACACTCGTGCGTGTCCAATTCCGGCCGCGCGCAGCACGAGCGATACCGGATAATAGCCCCGCGTTCGATAAGCACGCTTGCTGGTGGGAACCGCCACAATCTGCACCGGGCCTCCATCCACGCCGACCGCATCCGGCATGTCGAGCGCCATTCTCAGTGCGGAAAGAAAGGCTAGAGACAGCGGCCGCGCCTGGTCGGTGCGGTGCTGATTTTTGAACGCGAGCAGCACCCGGCGCACTGGTCCCTCATAACGCAGAGCAGCGTAGACGCGCACGTGCTGAGGTGTCGAGTGAATCGTGGGTTCCGCGACGAGGCTGCGAGCGCACTCGTGACACAGCGCGCGATCGTGGCTCTGACATCCGGCACACTCGACCGGCATGAGCACAGCCCAGGCATCCCGCAGCGCCTCGCGTACGGTTTCGGTCAACCAGCGCAGAGACTTGTCGTTGTCGTTGTCGTTGTCGTCATCTGGGAACGTCATGCTCCGAGCGTGCACGCGCTCCCCTGGGCGCGTGCAGCCCCGCGTGAGGTTGGTGGAGAGACTCTACTGCTGCACTGCCATGTAGGAGGCGTCGAGGCCGGTACGCACCCACTCCTTGCTGCCCTGCGGGCGCCACACTTCGCCATCCGCGAGAAGCCTGAGGCCATCGGTGTTGGTTCCGGAACTCACGAGCTGCCGCGCGCCATCAACGTCGCCAAGACTCTCTGTTGGTCCACCGAGGCTGAAGGCGGTGACTGCAACAGAATCGTCATTCGCCGAGAGTGTTGCCACCGTACTTGAGCCGACCCAGGCCGCATCGATGGGAGTGCCTGACCTGGCCGGCAACACGGTGGGCTCCACGAGTTGAACAGGCACGTTGCCCTGTTGCCGCACGATTCCATAAACCAGCAACTGTGGCCCCGACGGCGAGGAGAGGTACACGAGCAATCGCGCGCCGTCGCGCGAAACATCCAGCGACACAATCTCTGAATCTGACGGCAACGATGACTGGATCGGATGCTCAGTGCCATCTACCTCGAACGTAGATAGTGACGCCGCATTCCCCCGCTGCGCCGACCAAATGAATCGGAACGGATCGAGCGATGGTCCGGCAAGCCCAGAGCGATCGTCGATAATGCGGGGTGCAACTCCGACTGAAGCAAAATATGAGCCACCGTCACCCGCGCGGTAGGCAACTGAGAGGCGGTCGGCCGAGAGTACTGCTGCGGTTGCGCCCGCGTCGGCAACAAGAGCACTGAGCTCGCTGATTTGACTGAGCCCATCGCTGGTCTTGAATCCGAATTCGCTTGCGGTTCCCACGACTAGCGGACCGCCGGAGCTAGGCTCAATGACGGCAGCGTTCTGCCCGGAACTTGAACTCGGCAGTTCACGTCCATCAACAGTGAGCACCACAATCGGCGTGTGCAGCGTTGCCGCGAGTTGCTGTCGCATCCGTTCGCGCGCGACAGTATCTGCTGACAGCGCTTCTGAGCTGAGATCAACGACAGCCCGACCACTGATCAGGCTGCTCGCGTTGCCCAGAGTCGTGGCTGTCGGGAATGCGGTCAGCACGACGCCCTGTTGGAGCCAAGGCGAATCTGCTGAGAGAAGAGCCTGAACCGCTCGTGACTGTGACGATTGACGCACCGCGAACCAGCGCAGATCGGGGATTAGGTAAGCAAAACTGGGGTCGAAGTAGTAGAGGGTTTGCTGCTCGAAGCTAACCTCGAACCCGTTGCTCGACAACACAATTCCCGGTGGCGCTGAGGCAATTCGCCACTCACCGCCGCGACGCTCAAAGTCGAACGTCAAAGTTTGCGATGCCGGTGAACGCAACTCTGAGTACACCCCCCGCTCATCGATCACAGCCTGAGCCGAAAATGAGTAGGTGAGCGCGTCTTCTTCGGGTGCTGGCGAGACCGTCGGAAGCTTATCTCGTTGTCGAATTGTTGCGCTCGCCGCAGGCGCCCACGAGTCGCTCATCTCTTGAGTCAAGAACTCTCGAGCAACGGAGTAGTCCCGAGTTGGTGCACGCACGGCGTTCATGAAGTCGGTAAGAATCTGCTCCTGAGTTGAGCCTGCGACTGGACCCTCGGCAACAATTTCAAAATTGGGATCGAGCTGCTCATCGATGAGAGGGCCAGTCTCAACCTCGCTCGAAGTTGGCACGCCAACGCAGCCGCTTAGGGCAGCAATCGCTATGCTCGCGACGATGAGATAGGCAAGCTTTGATGTTTTAACCATCCAAAGCCTCCAAACTTGGCACCTCGTCGCTCGGGGGAAGCTCTAATGGGGACGACCGCAGTTCAGTACCTCGAATGCGCGGGATCGTCAGCCGGAAGCACGAACCGTTGTCTCCATCCGACCACACTTCAAGCCAACCGCCATGCAATACCGCGTCTTCGAGAGCGATCGCTAAACCGAGGCCAGTGCCACCAGTGGTTCGTTGCCGGGACGGATCGGCGCGCCAGAAACGGTCAAACACGCGCTCAAGGGCCGCCGTGCTCATTCCTACGCCGTAATCGCGCACAGCAATCGCAACAGCATCCTGATCACTATCGACCCAAATAACGATGGGCAGACCGTCTCCGTGGTCAATCGCGTTGCTCACCAGGTTCTGGAGGATACGACGGATGCGGCGAGGGTCGACATCCGCTTCAAAGTAGCCGCCGGGGGCCACCAGCCGCAGCTCAGAGCCCTTGCTTGCTGCCAGCGATGTGAGACTCTCGATTGCCTCTTCAACGAGCCGTACGAGGTTCGTCGGCTCAGTCTCCATGTCGACCGCACCCGCGTCGTAACGGCTCATTTCGAGTAGGTCTGCAAGCAGAAGCTCAAAACGTTCAACCTGGGTATGCAGCAGTTCCGCCGTGCGCGCAGTCGCCGGTGGGAAGCTTTCGCGTTGGTCATAAAGCACATCGCCGGCGAGCCGAATTGTGGTGAGGGGTGTGCGCAACTCGTGCGAAACATCCGACACAAAACGCTGTTGCACTTGAGACAGTGCCGCCAGGCGCGTGATCTGCTGCTGCATGCTCGTAGCCATGCCGTTGAAGGAGCGTGCCAGGGTGGCTATGACGTCATCACCGTGCACGGGGATGCGCACCTCAAGCTCGCCTGCCGCCAAACGTTGGCTGGTTTCAGCCGCAAGTTTTACCGGCCCGACGACGAGGCGAACAACAAGATAGGTTACGGCTCCGATAAGAGCGAGCAGTGCAAAACCACCGAGACCAAGAGTGCGCTGAACGACAACGAGAGTTTCTTGAGTGTCGCTGATGTCATACACGAGATAGAGCTCGTATTGCGCCCCACGAATGTCGAGTGTCGATCCGACCACCAGCCCCGGATGGATCGTGCCATCGGTCGGGTGGTTCAGTGCGACCGACTGCCAGTAAGTGCGCTTCTCGGTTGATTCACCGACAGTGTCTCTGAGTTCTTGCGAGATGACGACGTAAGAGCTCAGATCCTGCGACTGAACGTTTGTGGGCACGCGAGCGCCATCTTGGCCTGGGCTGCGAAGAATGGCATAACTCGTGCCACCGGTGCTCGACGCAACGCTCTCGATGACCCCAGCAGCGTCACCCATCATGACGTCGAGGTCTTCGAGCCCGAGCCCTTCGTCTGCTGCATCAAAGAACTGCTGACCGGCAAGCGACGCGTTTGCAGACGTGCGGGTGAGTTGTTCACGACTCGCGTCGAACAGGTTCGCTCCGACGCTCAGCGACATATACCCGGCGATAACCGCAACGGCCACCGACGACAACAGCACTGTGATCGCCACCGTGCGCAACTGAAGCGACGAGCGCCACAGTGCAGCGAGTCGCTGCACTAACTCGCGCCAGTCGAAATAGCGCATACCTGTTACGCGCTGCTGCCCGCGCGGTAGCCAACGCCGCGAACCGTCATCACAATCTTGGGATTGTCCGGATCTTCTTCAACCTTGGCCCGCAGCCGCTGAACATGGACGTTCACCAGGCGAGTATCTGCTTTGTAGTGGTAGCCCCACACTTGCTCAAGCAGCATTTCGCGCGTGAAAACCTGCTCGGGTTTCATCGCAAGAGCGAGAAGAAGCTCAAATTCGAGAGGCGTCAGGTTGATTTTGGTGTCGCCGCGGCGAACCTCGTGGCCCGTGACATCCAACTCAAGGTCACCAACAATGAGGGTTCCCGTCGCTGCATCGCTTGCGGGACGCAACCGGGTGCGCACGCGGGCAACGAGCTCTTTGGGGTTGAA
This sequence comes from Rhodoglobus aureus, assembly GCF_039527955.1. Lineage (NCBI taxonomy): Bacteria > Bacillati > Actinomycetota > Actinomycetes > Micrococcales > Microbacteriaceae > Rhodoglobus > Rhodoglobus aureus. The sequence goes on from NZ_BAAAKW010000068.1 coordinate 19,881, forward strand.
AGGTTTGACAACGTAGTCGTCGGCGCCACTCTCGAGGCCTTTAACTACATCTGCTGTATCGCTCTTAGCGGTCAGCATGATGATCGGAACCCCCGATTCTTCGCGGATGCGCGCACAAATTTCGATGCCGTCCATACCGGGCAGCATCAAATCGAGCAGCACAAGATCGGGCGCGGCCGACTTGAATGCGTCTAGTGCTAGGGCACCGTCTTGGCAAAAAAACGGTTCATATCCTTCAGTGCGTAGAACGATTCCGATCATTTCTGCCAGCGCAGTGTCGTCATCGACTACAAGAATTCGCGGGTTCACGTGTCCTCGATACTTTCTAGCTCTCGGGCTAACAGGGTGAGAAGCTTTCGCATAAGAATAGTCGAGTGTGAAAGCATGAGTGCGATTCAATTGGCACAGTTGGTTAATCAAAGGTGAGACGTGAGCAATAACAGTCCGTGGCAATCGCCAGATAGCAGCGCAAATAGCAGCGAGTCCGGGCTCTATTCACCACCGGAGTCTGCCTCGAGCCCTCAGCAGTACGCTACCCCGGCTCCTAGCTGGACGCCTCCACCAAAACCCGGCCTCATTCCGCTGCGCCCTCTGACGCTCGGCACGGTGCTCTCGGCATCCCTGATGGTTATGCGCCGAAATCCTCGCCCTATCTTTGGGCTTTCAGTGATCGTCATGGGCATCATTACTGTTGCATCGCTCATTTTGGTCGGCATCGTCACCTTTTCCAATCTGGAACGCAACCTCAGCGCAAGCGAGGCGGATGCCGCAACTATCGAAGCAGGCACGATCGCGAGCATCATTCTCGCGGGCCTCTTCGCGGTCTCGCTGTCACTCATCGGCGGCGCAATTCTGCAAGGAATCATCTCGCTCGAAGTTGCCAGGGGCGCCGTCGGCGAAAAGTTGCGCTTGCGCGGCCTCTGGAATGCCGCGAAAGGTCGGCTGTGGGCTCTCATCGGGTGGTCTGCACTCGTTGCCGTTGTTTCAGTCATCGGCATTGCCGTGTTCGCTCTAGTCACCGCACTCTTCTTTGCAATTGGTGGTACCGCCGGAGCCGTATTCGGGGTGCTCGCTATTCTCGCCGGAATCGTCATCGGGCTCGTGATCATGGCGTGGCTCGGCACATTTCTGGCTCTCGTACCCAGTGCACTCATGATTGAACGTCTCACCCTCGGGCGCGCCATTCGCCGCTCCTGGTCACTCGTTTCTGGAAGCTTCTGGCGCACCTTCGGCATCCTCGCGCTGATCATCATTATTGTGCAGACGGTGGCAGGGATCGTCACAACTCCACTGAGCTTTATCGGCAGTTTCGGCAGTGTGCTCCTCAACCCCACCGGCAACGAATCTGTAAATACTGCTTCGTTTATTGCGATTTATCTTGTGACCACGGTCATCTCGGTCGCGATCGGCGCTGTCACGATCATCATCCAGTCCGCAGCCCCAGCATTGCTCTACATTGATTTGCGGATGCGCAAGGAGGGCTTCGATCTCGAACTTACGCGATTTGTTGAAGCTCGTCAGGCCGGCGACAGTTCCGTGCCCGACCCCTACCTGACGCCCGACAGCAAAGCCGCGCGCTCAGCTGAGCCGTCACCCTACGCGGTTTCATGACCCTAGCGACTCTCACGTCAACCGCGCCCGCAGCGTTGCCTCACTGGCTTGCTCGCGCGGTATTTCGCGAGGTTCCGGTCGACCCCGACTCGGATCAAGCGACCAACTGGCTCATCGACGAGCTATCTGGAGCGTCATATCAAGCCGCTAAGCCAACACTGTTTGACCGCCTCTCCAAAGCATTTAGCGACTGGCTTGATTCACTGACCATCGGTGATGGCAACACGATCCCCACAGTGGCGCTTGTCGTTCTCATCGCACTAGTCGCAATAGCGATAGTCGCCGCGATCATTGTCTACGGCATCCCCCGCCTCAATCGCAAGAGTCGCCACCAGGACGTACTTTTCGGCGAAGCTGATCGCCGAACGGCAGCCCAGTTGCGGGATGCCGCCGAAAGAGCGGCCGCACGCGAAGACTTTGCCAGTGCCATTGCCGACATGTTCCGCGCGATCGCTCGCGGGCTCTCTGAACGCACCCTCGTCACTATGACCCCCGGCACCACAGCACACGGCTTTGCCGTGCGAGCCGCGCACGTTCTCCCCGAATGCTCTGACGAACTCGCGCGCAGCACAGACACCTTCGACCTTGTCCGCTACATGCGTAAGCCTGCGACGCGGGATCAATACGAACAGCTTCGGGCGTTGGAACTGCGTGTTCGAGCCGCCAAACCGAACCTCACCGAGGCGGTGCTGTGAGCGCCCCAACGGTAGTTACCCCGCGCATCGGCACCACTCTTAGACGAGCGCTGTTCTGGATCATCGCAGCGCTATTTCTGTTGAGCGTGGCAATCGTGAGCTTGAACCTAGTGGGAACTTCAGTCGAGGGCCCGCCGCTCGACCCCACCAGCCCTCACGAATCAGGAACGCAGGCGCTCGCTGAGGTCTTGCGGCAGCAGGGTGTCGACGTGATTGTCACGACTAGCCTCGATGACACCCGTGACGCGCTGGCAGAGTCAGACGACAGCACCCTGTTCTTCTCCAACCTCGGCGGTTATTTAAGCGACGACCAAACCGTTGAAGCTTCCGGCCTGGCGAGCACGGTCATTCTGGCCGAACCGGGAAGCGAAGCACTGCACGCCGTGGCTCCCGAAGTCGCCAACGCGGGCACCAGGGTCGGCACCATAGCGGCAGAGTGCTCTTCGCCTCTCGCGCCGAAGGCCCCCGAGATCACTGCTGGCCCCTCCAGCCTGCGGATTATCGATGCTGATGCCGAAGCTACTGGCTGCTATGGAAGCGAAGACCTCGGCTACGGTCTCATCGCCCTCGATCGAGGCACCACTCAACTACTGCTGCTCGGGGCAACCACTGCGCTGACCAACGGAGACATTACTACCGCAGACAACGCCGCCTTCGCGTTGCGAATGCTCGGCCAACACGAGACCCTCGTCTGGTACACCCCCAGCTTCGCCGATGGCTCAGACAGCAGCGGGGTCAAAACCTATGACGAACTCGCGCCGGACTGGGTACTGCCCGTCGTCTGGCTCACGGCGCTCACGCTGCTCGCTGCCGCACTCTGGCGAGGCCGCAGGTTTGGGCCGCTAGTCATCGAAAAGCTGCCAGTGACCGTGCGCTCTAGCGAAACGATGCAGGGCCGCGCGCGACTGTACGAAAAGACTGCGGCACGACTTCACGCCCTCGATGCTCTGCGCATCGGATCGATCCGGCGACTCGCCGCCCTGTGTGGCATGGCGAGCACAGCATCCGTCGACGACGTCATCAACCGGATCGCAGTTCTCATCGATCTTCCCGTCGCACAATTGCGCAGGCTGCTTGTTGATGTCGCGCCCACCAACGACAACGATCTGCTTGCACTCTCGGATGAACTGCTCACGCTTGAACAGCGCGTCGAGTCTGCGGTCCGCCCCGTCTAAACGCTCCGCACCGCTTACACCCTCAGCACCACGTACACCCTCAGCACCACCGAGCCAGAGATAGAGAAGAATCGAGATATGACTGACGAGCAACTGCGGCACGCATTCACTCAACTCCGCACCGAAGTAGGCAAGGCGGTTGTTGGCCAGGATGCTGCGGTGACCGGGCTCACGATCGCTCTACTCACCGGCGGACATGTTCTGCTCGAGGGCGTTCCCGGCGTCGCAAAGACACTGCTGGTTCGCACCCTCAGCCGTGCCCTGCAGCTCGATACCAAGCGCGTGCAGTTCACCCCCGACCTCATGCCCGGTGATGTCACTGGCTCGCTGGTCTATGACTCCAAGTCTGGCGAGTTTGAGTTTCGCAAGGGACCGGTGTTCACGAACATCCTGCTGGCGGATGAGATCAACCGCACCCCACCCAAGACGCAGTCATCTCTGCTGGAGGCAATGGAAGAACGGCAAGTTTCTGTTGACGGCCAGTCGCTGAAACTTCCCGTGCCGTTCATGGTCGCCGCAACGATGAACCCCATCGAATACGAAGGCACCTACACGCTGCCAGAAGCCCAGCTCGACCGCTTTCTGCTCAAACTAGTGCTCGACCTTCCCGAGCGCGACGCCGAGATTGAGGTTCTCACGCGCCACGCTGCTGGCTTCAACCCGCGCGACCTTGCCTCTGCCGGCGTCACCCCCGTGCTCGATGCCGCAATGCTCGCTGCCGCACAAGCCGCCGTTGCCCAGGTAGGGGCAAGCCCCGACGTGATTGCGTATGCCGTAGACCTCGCGCGCGCCACACGCCAGAGCCCCTCAGTGAAGCTTGGCGTGAGCCCCCGTGGTGCCATTGCACTAATCTCCGCCGCGAAGGCGTGGGCCTGGCTGACCGGCGCCGACGCGATCACGCCTGACCACGTTCAGAGCATGGTGTTGCCCGTGCTTCGCCACCGCATCCAGCTTCGCCCCGAAGCCGAGCTTGAGGGCGTCTCTCCCGACGTCATCCTGCGGTCGATCGTGCAGCAAGTGCAGGTACCGATCTAACAATGGCGCTCTCTGGATGGTTCGTTGCCCTCGTTGCGTTCGGGATTGTTCCGATCGTCATCACTGGTGAGCCTGCCGTGCTTGTCTTGTGGCTTCCCTTTGTGATCGTGCTGGGGCTCATCGACATGGCGTTCGCAGTGTCGGTGCGCTCGTTGCGTTTTGAGCGAACCTCCCCCGATCGGCTGCGCCTCGGCGAAACCACGAGCGCAACGCTACGAATCACCAACCCCGCACGACGCCGACTGCGCGCCATCGTGCGCGACGGATGGCAGCCCTCCGCAGGAGCACACACCAACCGTGCCCGACTAACGGTGCCAGGGCGCGAACGCCGCGAACTCACCACGGTTCTCACTCCGCTGCGGCGGGGAACGCGTGAGGCAGCGCACATCACTGTGCGTTCTTACGGACCGCTCAGGCTCATCGCCCGTCAAACCACCGTCGTCGTTCCCGGTTCGTTCACAGTGCTGCCGCCGTTTAATTCCCGTAAGCACTTGCCGTCTCGTTTAGCGCGGTTGCGCGAACTCGATGGCGCTACGAGTGTCATGATTCGCGGCCAAGGCACCGAATTCGACAGTCTGCGCGACTATGTTCGCGGCGACGATGTGCGTTCAATCGACTGGCGTGCCACTGCCAGGCGCTCTGAGCTAGTGGTTCGAACCTGGCGCCCCGAACGCGACCGACGAGTCGTAATTGTGGTCGACAGTGGGCGCACGTCGGCTGCTCGCATCGACGACGAACCCCGTATCGATACCGCATTTGAGTCTGCACTGCTTCTTGCCGCTCTCGCCTCCAGCGCCGGCGACCACGTGGATTTCATCATCTATGACCGCCGCGTTCGTGCCCGCGTTCAGGGAGCCGCCGGCCCCGATCTGCTCTCAAAAATGGTCGACGGAATGGCACCGGTTCAACCAGAACTCATCGAGATGGACTGGAGTTCAGTGCCAGGACTCGTGCGCCAAGCCACATCACAGCGGGCGCTCGTGGTGCTCGCCACAACAGCGGAATCTCCCGGCGCGAGCCGCGGACTGCTCGCGATGCTCCCCCAGCTGACAACCAAACACACCGTTGTGGTGGCATCCGTCGCTGACCCAACGATTGTGGATGCTACGCGCGACCGCTCGACCCGTGACGCCGTTTACCAGGCAGCGGCTGCGGAGCGCGCTCTCCTCGATCAGTCGCGCGTGGCCACCGCGATCAACCAGCTCGGAGCTTCAGTAGTGTCGAAGCGCCCCACTGAGTTGCCGCTCGCTCTTGCCGATCACTACATCGCTTTGAAAGCTGCGGGCAAGCTCTAGCCTGAGAAGCGGCGCCCAGGTTGTGCGCAACCGAACTCGGTTCCCCCTCTCACATCAGTCGAGGGTTGTTGCGGGCGCTCAATTTGGTCCGTGCTGCGAGCACTACAACGCCCCGCCTGCCGATGCTGGGGCCGATGCATCGTTGCCCTCGCCGACGCTCTCGCGCACCAGATAGTTCTCGACATCGAACAAGTTCTCTGCCCGGTTCATGATGGTGAGAAGTGTTGACATAGAGGCGACTTCTTCGACCTGCTCTTTCAGGAACCAGAGCATGAACTGCTCACCGAGCGCGTCATTTTCGGTGCGCGCCACAGCAAATAGTGCCTCAATTTGCTTTGTGACCCGCTTCTCCTGCTCGAGCGCGAGCGCGATCGGCGCACTCTCGTCGGTGAAATCGTTGATCACAGAATCAATGCCCGGGATTATGATCCCGAGATCCCGATCGAGCCGGTACTGCACGAACATCAAGGCGTGGTTGCGTTCTTCGATGGACTGCCGGTAGAAATGCTTGGCCAGCTGGGGCAGGTCGCGGTTGTCAAACCAGACAGCGATAGCGATGTACTGCTGCGAGGCGGCGAACTCGTGACCGATCTGCTCACCAAGCAGTTGGTCGAAACTTGTTTTATTCATACCTCGACGGTACTCGCGACCGCCCAAGGTCGCCACAGTGCCGTAAGTCGGGTGCCGAGAAGTTCTCGCACTCACCACCGGTTATTGGTACGGCCCTAGTTGGCGACGATGTGGGTTGCACCGGCATCGAATTCGCTGAGGTCGCCTGTGTTGCCGGCGCCAGCGCTTCGCCCGCCGAGGGTCCACTGGTACGCCAAGAAGCCGGCAAGCGCGATAGTGCCGATGCCAATCTTGATGGGCCAGGGCCAGTCTTGACGGGTGACGAAGCCCTCGATGATGCCGGAGACAAGTAGCGCGAGTATTAGCCCGACGACGATCGTGAAAAGCGCACGACCGTCTTGGGCGAGAGCTTGAGCGCGGGTGCGAGCGCCGGGCGCAACCCAGGACCAGAAAATCATTATGCCGGTAGCACCGGCAACAAAGATCGCGTACAGCTCTAGTTGACCGTGCGGTGCGATGTAGAGAAAGAAAACATCGAGTCGGTCGAACTCGTTCATGATTGCGGCGGTGAAGCCGAGCTGTTGTGCGGTGTTGAACAGCAGATAGGGCACGTAGACGCCAACGATCCCAAAGGCAATGGACTGTGTAGCGATCCACGCGTTGTTGGTCCACACGAAGCCCGTGAATGACCCGCCAGAGAATTCTGAGTAGTATCCGACGAAGTCGTCGCGGGCTAGCGCCTCACGCTCAGCCGGGCTGCCAAAATTGGCGAGCACCTGCGGGTTTGAGATCGCCCACCAGGCGAAGAGGAACCCGACAAGGAACGTGGCAGCAGCAAGGGCGAGCGACATCCACCGCACTCGGTACAGGGCTGCCGGAAGCTGCACAACAAAGAATTGGGGCAGTTGGCTCAACAGGTTTGCGGAGGCGCCGGTGAAGCGCAGGCGTGCGCGACTGAGTGTCAGCGAGAGGCGATCTGCCTGTGCCGACTGACCGCTGCTGGTCTTCATGGCCGAAAGATTGGTTGCCCCCGACTGGTAGAGGTCGATAAGTTCATCGACTTCTGCACCGGAAAGTCGGCGTTGTGACCCCAATTGGGCAAGCCGATCCCAGTCTTCGCGGTGCGCGGCTGAGTATGAGTCGAGATCCATCTGCTTAAATGATGTCATGCCCGGCACACAAATGAGCAACACTCTTGCCTATGACGATGAACCCGACGAATTGGTCACCGGCGAAGCGGTGGCGCTAGAGCTTCACTCAGCAAGTTTTGTGTTGCGCGCTGCTGGTTCGATCATCGATTTCTTGGCCTATGGAGCTGCCCTCGTCGGTCTGCTTTATGGGGCGTTCACGTTCGCCACAAATGTTGGCCTCGACTCCGCCATCGGCCAAGCGCTGACTGTCAGCTCGCTAGTGATTTGCCTCGTCGTACTCCCCACCGCTGTTGAAACTCTGAGCCGAGGAAAGTCTCTCGGCAAGCTCGCAATCGGAGCGCGCATCGTTCGCAACGATGGTGGCGCAATCGGGTTTCGCCACGCCTTTATCCGCGCCCTTATCGGTGTGCTCGAAATTTTCATGACGGCGGGAGGCCTAGCCGCAATCGTCGGTCTGCTCAATAACCGCGCACAACGCCTCGGCGATCTTGTCGCTGGCACCTACAGCCAGTACGAGCGTGTGACCAAATTTGCCAACCCCGTCGTGCAACTTCCCGGGCAGTTGGCCGAATGGGCTCGAACGGCAGACGTCGCCAAGATGCCGGATGCTCTGGCTCGACGCATCTCACACTTCTTGGTTGCGGCACACGGGTACACGGCTGTTACACGTCGACAGCACGCAGCCAATCTCGCCAACGAAGCCGCCGCTTTCGTGTCACCGGTACCTCACGCTGAACCCGAGGTCTTTCTCTCGGCTGTCAGCGCTGTTCGGCGAGAGCGAGAGACGGTTGCGCTCACGGGCGAAAAGACCCGGCTCGATGCTCTAGAGCCAGCGCTCACAAGTGTTCCGCGAGGCTTTCCGAGCAACCGCGGTTAGGCGCGGATGAGGGCAAGGGCGCGGTCGCGAATCATCGCTAGCTGCGCCGCCGAACCGGCCTCAACGTTCAAGCGCAACAGCGGCTCTGTGTTTGATGCACGCACGTTGAACCACCAGAACGATTCCTCATCACTCGTGATACCCGTGACCGTGAGGCCGTCAAGCTCATCGAACTCGGCCTCCTGGGCAAAAGCTTCGCGAATGCGGGCCGTTGCGGCAGGCACATCGTCAACCACGGAATTGATCTCACCGCTGTTGGCGTAGGGCGAATAGCGCTCGGAGATCACCGAGAGGGGCCCGGGTTGCATGCCGAATTCGGCAAGCAAATGCATCGCGGCGAGCATCCCATTGTCAGCACCCCAGAAATCGCGGAAGTAGTAGTGCGCGGAGTGTTCGCCACCGAAGATCGCACCGGTTGCCGCCATCTGATCCTTGATGAGCGAGTGGCCAACGTTCGTGCGCACAGGAATCGCCCCAGCGGCAACGATCGTCTCCGGCACAATGTTCGACGTAATGAGGTTGTGGATGACAAAGATGTCACCATCCGGCTGCGACGCACGCACACGCTGAATCTCTCGCAAGGCCACGACCGCAGCAACAGCACTAGGACTCATCGCGTTTCCGCGCTCATCGACAACGAAGCAACGGTCGGCATCGCCATCGAAGGCAAGCCCCAGATCTGCACCGTGTTCGATCACAGCTTTCTGGAGGTCAACAATGTTGGCCGGGTCGAGCGGATTTGCTTCGTGATTGGGGAAGGTGCCATCGAGCTCGAAGTACAGGGGGATGATTTCGATCGGAAGCTCTGGAAGCCCTGCGGCTGTTGAGAGCACCGCTGGCACCGTCATGCCGCCCATGCCGTTGCCGGCATCTACAACCACGCGAATGGGCCGGATGCTCGTCAAGTCGACGAGTTCGCGCAGATAGCCCGCATAACCGGCGAGAACATCAACCTCGCGCTGCGAACCCGGCTGGGCCACTGCCTCAATTCCCGACTCGAGATAGGCCTGGGCACGATCGCGGATTGCCCTCAAACCGGTGTTGAAGCTGATGCCCTGAGCACCCGCCCGGCTGAACTTGATGCCGTTATACGTTGCCGGATTGTGGCTGGCCGTAAACATTGCGGCAGGAGCATCTAACGATCCGGATGCGTAATACGTCTCATCGGTAGAGCACAGCCCGATCAGTACAACGTTGCCACCGCGAGCACGAGCACCCGCCGAAAATGCTGCCGCGAAACCCGGTGAGGAATCTCGCATGTCGTGACCGACAATGACCTCGCTGCCCGCAGCATCCACTTCGTCGACGAAGGCCGCGCCGAGCGCCTCAACCACATCATCAGTGAGCTGGGAACCGACAAGACCACGAACGTCGTAAGCCTTAATGAAGGGAGTTAAATCGATGGCGCTAGCTTTGCTCATGCCCCAAAACTACATGCCGAACGACCTGCCACCCCAGAGGCACAGAGAGACGTTCAGCATGACGGGCGCACAAATCGTAGCTGTGTGGCTCTGCGTTGTAACTCAGCGGCCCCAGTACGGCCATGGAGTCTGAGTAGACATACGTGAGAGTGGCCTCGGCTTCTTCGTTGCAGGAGACCTTGCTACACGGGCGCTGAATCATCGTGACCCCAGCCTACGACCGTGCACCCCCAGGTGGGCAACTACGGGCCGTAGAATGGTCTCGTGGTTAGATCATCGAGGCGAGTGCAGAAACGCTCTGTACGCGGCAACTGGCGGGATCGTCACGGCCGCGGCATCCGCGCTGCCGTCACCGGGCCGCACCTGCCGCTTTTGCGCAGTCGCCACGGCAACTTCGAGCTCACGGTCGCCTCCGCCGCCCAGTTCTTGAAAGAAATGTGGCCAGAAGAACTCGCCAACGCGCGTTTCGAAGTTGGGCTCATGCCCGGCAGCAGCCCAGAAGGCACCAAAGTTGCCCGCTGGAAAGTGGTCGCCGACGAACACCGCATCGTCCTCTTTCGCCTGCCCATCGAGCGAATGGCCAGGTTGCACCGCGATGACGAACTACACCGTCGGATGCTGATCGAAAGCTGCGTGTTCCGTGCCGTTGCCGAATACCTCGGTAAAGAACCGTGGGAACTCGCTCCAGATCGCTTTCGACACTTTTAACGCGCGCAGCGCCTTACGGAAAGACCGTCAACGGCGAAGACCCCGGAGTTTGCGGGTCGATTGCGTATGCCGCAATGAAACCGTTTTGCGACTGAGTCACACTGACATGCACCGGAGCGCTGTGCCCGAGCATGTACGTGGTTCCGTTCGATACCGGAACCCGCAGCGCAGCCTCCGGTTCAATCGTGAATTCCTCGACGACACCGGCCGCGGATGTTAACGTCACAGTCGCTGCATCATCGCCAGGGTTCACAATATTGAGCATCGCCGCCAGACCTGCTGCAACCGTGAACTGGGTGTCGTCTGCTAGCGCTGGGCTCGCCGTGAACCACGCAAAATCTGTCGCTGTCACCTTGCCGCCCTTAAGCAAAGCGGAGGTTGTGCGCGCCGAGGTGACAATCGGAACATCAGACTCGATCTGCAACGAATAGGCGCCCGTTTCGAGTTCTTCAATCGGAATGTCTGTGACCACACCCGCACTCAAATCAAGGCTGAATTTTATGGGAGCACGCTTGGGATCCGCCGGAGTCAGCGTCGCTGAAATTTCGGCGGCTTTCTCACCAGGAACGAAAACCCGCACGACGGCGATCAGGTCATCAGATTGCGTCACAGTTCCGCGAAGCGCCTGCACTGCCTCAAGGTCGGTCACAACAATTCCAGGGATCACGACGGATCGCGACGGCAGGGGCGTAGGCCCCACAATTTCTACGCCACCAGGATCAAGACCGCGCACGATCGACTGCTGAAGTTCGGCAGTGATTTGACCGCCCGTGCTCGTGACATGAACTACCGGTGAGGAGACACCGGGAGCAAAGCCCGCCAACGAAAGTACGCGCTGCCCATTTGGTGGCACCACAATGCCTGCAGTACCCGCCGCCGACACAACGCCGCGCTCATCGAAGATATCCAGGGTGACCGTAGCAGCCACCTCCGTGGGGTTAGTGAGCGAAACGAGGGTAGTGCGACCCGTTGTCGTTGCCCCACCAACCAGCCAACTGTCGCCACCGACAGCCCGGCATCCCGCGGATGCAAAACCGACGTAATCGCCGATACTCACCGACTGCGATTGTGCGCCGCTCAGTCGCACCATGCTCTGCGGATCCTGCGCGTCAGGGGCTGCGCTGAGCACGAGAGGGGCTGCGACTGCCTCGCCGGTTTCGGCATCCGAAGCGCTGATACGTGCTTGCTCGACCGCACCAGAGCTTGACGAGAATCGTGTGATCGCTTGGCCAAGGGTGAATACCGAGGATGCTGCCGCACCTGACTCGTCAGACAGTCTCAAGAGTGGCCCAGGGCAGGTGAGCTGCTGTGCCGTGGGAACCGGGACAATTACCGCGCTTGGCGGCTCGGCGCTCAGCGAAGGCAAGTCCACAAACGTCGCGCCCAAGACCACCGCAGCCGCCGTGCCGATTCCGACGACGCCAACGATTACGCGAGCGCCGACCAGTGCAGCCGCCTTTGCCGACACCGGACGTCGAGTGCTCGATTCCGGTTCGACAGCGCCGGTCAACTCAGAATCGTCATCAAACTCACTGCCAGTGGGTTCGTCAGGCAGGGCTGCTGCCTCGTCAGGGGTGGAGTCGCTGCCGGTCATTCGCTCGCCTCAATCACGGTCACGGCACTCTCTGCCTTCGCCGCACGCAGCCGCCGGCGACGTGTCGTAGGGATCGCCAACAGCAGGGTGAGGCCAAAGATCAGTGCCTGCCCAGCGAGGATCGCCTGCCCTAGCTGAGTTCCGATGTTGCTCGGTCCGATGGTTCTCGTCGTCTCACTGCCCCCGGGATAGTGCCAGAGGTAGCCCTGATCGGTGTCGCCGATCGGGTTGAGCAAGCTGTTGCCATCGAGCGCTTCGATGATGCGCTGATGTGTTTCCGCGTTGTCCTGGTTTAACTTTGGAGTCAGCACAATGAAGGCGATCTGAAGTTCGTCGAGTTCAGCCGCGCTATCAAAACCGCTGCGTGATGCGATATTGCCCGCGAGTGTTGCGCTTCGTTTCGCTGCGGCCGACAGCTCGGTGCTTGTCGCCGCAATCGTCGACTGCTCGTCAAGCCCAGAGCCGCGGCCACGATGTACATCTACCGCGATGGTCGAATCTGAGGTGACGGTTAGCTGCAGCGTGCCGAGTCCGTCGCGTTGAGTTGATTCGGCCGAAACGAAAGCAGGGAGCAAACGGCCGTTGCTTGCCGATACTGGGGCGGCTCCGGATGTCAGCGACCACAGTGGTGCCGCTGCAAGCACGATCACTCCGGCCAGAGCAACCAGCGAGGGCAGCGCCGCATGTCGTTCGAGGCTTTCAACAGCGACGACAACGGCACCACAGAGCCCCAACCAGTAGAGGCTGAGGGCCGCGCCCGCCCAGAGCACAACCGACGATTCACCCGCCGAACTCACCGAGACATGCGTGACAGCCACTGCGGTCACAAAACCCAGCAGCGCTAGCGCTAGCGACGGGATCGCGCGGCGAGATCCCGGCACGAAGAGACTCATCAGCGCGAGTACGGCAAAAGGAGACAACAGAAGTGCAACCAGAAGCGGGGCGTATTGGTCATTGAGGCCCAGCGTCGACAGCAGTGTGCTCCAGCCGTTTGAGCCAGGAACAACGCTTCCGATCGCAAGCTGCCAGCCGTTGGAGGCAACGCGAGCTACTGGCACCCCTGGATCAGCAAAGATTGCCCACACAGTGCCGCGCGCAACCTGCTGCATTACCAGCGGAGCGAACAGAGCGGCCGCCGGGAGCACAATCCAGAGCAGGCGATGCGAAGACTTGGGTCGCGCAATGATCCACGCCACCAGTGCGATCAGCAGCGCAGGAATCACGCTCGGGGCCGACGCTGCAATCGCTGCGAAGAGAATGGCCGCAATTGCCGACATCGCCCAGTTGTGGGCAGCCCGAAGCACCGTGAGCACAAGCCACGGAAGCAGGATGTGCACGAGTACAGCACCCAATTGCCCCTCGCCGAGCGAGATCAAGAAACTGGGCGCTAACGTCCAGGCTGCAGCTGCGAGAGTCGGTGCCCACGTGCGCTCAGAGATGGATGCCGCACACAGCCAGGCTGCGAGCGCGGCGAGCGGAAGCGCGACCAGATACAGCACGACGATACTGAACGATGGATTCCAGAACGTGAGCGAGCCCATCACGGCTAGGACTACAGCAACGGGATCCGCCGCAACGACCTGTTGCGCCAAATCGTTCCAGCCATAGCCGATATGAGTCCAGAGTTCAGAAACGCTCGACGACAGCGGGAGCAACGCTCCCCCAGAGAGAGCCTGAACATCCACAAACCGGGAAAAGCTGATGACGCCAGCGACCGCAGCAAGAAGCACAACCCACGCGCCTCCATTGTTGAAGAAGCGAGGACGAGCAACTTCGAACACGGCGTCTGGCGCATCACCGCTTCGCTCATGGGCACGCAGCTCGCGCAGCTCCGCCCATGACACCCGTAGCGGATCGACCGCACCAAAACTGAGCCGCTTGTTGCGCTTGAGATTGAGCCTCGCTGCAACTACGCCGCCATCAAAGATCGCCGCAAAAGCGGCAGCGAACTCACCGGCAAGCGCTGTAGGTCGCTTGGCCACCAAGTGCCCGAGCGAACGCAGAATCGCAAGCGGCAGCAGCGTAAGCCAGTGCAAGGGCACCGCAAATCCTGGCGCATAAACCAGACGCCGGTGCAATTGGGCAAAGCGCTGAATCCGATTGTGGGCGGCCGCCGAAACAGAACGCTTGCCGAAGAGTTCAGGCCCGCCGGCGCTCGCAACGCGGGCATCGGCGACTGCGACAACCCGGTGACCGGCCAAACGCGCGCGAACACAGAAATCGAGTGCGGCATCCACTGATGGCAGTTTCGGATCGAAGCCGCCCAAGGCGCTCCACACTTGGCGCCGCACAAGCATTCCTGCGCCGGCTACGCCTAAAGTGTCGGTCTGCACATCGTGCTGAGCCTGGTCGAGTTCATCATTGACGAGTCCGAGCGAGCGCCCGAGGGGTGTCAGCGACTCACCAAAGTTGGAGATGACTGCAGGGTCGTCCCAACGCACGAGCTTGGGGCCAGCAACCGCAACCGACGGCGCAATCTCCACCGCACCAAGAAGGGCACGCAGGGCATTCGGATCGGGAGCGCTGTCATAGCTCAGCAACCAGAGCCACTCATTTTCGGATGCTTGCGGCGCTGCGGACTGCAATGCCTGAGCAATTGCGCCGCCAAAGGTTCGCCGGCCGTGAGCGTCAGCGATCTGTGCGGGCGCTGTCTCGACCATGATCGACAACGACTCGTCGCTGGAATCGGCGTCAACAGCGATCACCGAATCGGGTCGCCTAGTCTGCGCCGCAATCGCGGCTAGCGTGCGTGGCAGATATTTGGCGCCATTTCGGGCGACGATGACTGCTGTGACTCTCGGCTGCATTTGTTTGAGACTATGCGCGGAGGGCACTCAACAACACTCGACTCGCTGCGGTTGAGCGAGTCTGGGAGTTGCCCTCAACGAAAGGTCAAGGCCTTAGCTGGCGCGCTTGCGTAGCTTGCGACGTTCGCGCTCCGACAGACCGCCCCAAATTCCGAATCGCTCATCGTTTTCGAGAGCGTATTCGAGGCACTGGCTGCGCACTTCACACGAGGAACAAATCTTCTTCGCGTCCCGAGTTGAGCCGCCCTTTTCAGGGAAGAACGCTTCAGGATCAGTTTGGGCACAGAGTGAGTCTGTCTGCCACGAGAGCGCGTTGCCGTCTTCGTCGGTGAGCGGTTGCCGCACACCAGGGACTCCGAGTCGAACGGGGTCGACAAACCAGTCGTCAGGAACCCCTGAGCGGTATCCGCTGTTGCCCATCTGGTCTCTCTCCCCTCCGCTTTCAATGCTTCGCATCAAATCGCGTTACATAATTACACCGGTGTAGTTCCCGAGAGTCAAGTCGCAGATGATAATTGCCTCGACCAGAACTTAAGGGTTATGGCGCGCCGTGACTTCAGTTAACTCAGCAAAGCGAGATCATGATCGACCATTGCCGCCACGATCTCATCAAACTTCACCGTTGGCGACCAACCTAAAACCTTACGGGCCTTGCTCGCGTCCCCCAGCTGTAGGGCTGCATCCCCTGTACGCAGAAGAGTTTCAGACACGCTAACGCGGTCCTGCCAGTCATCGACCCCGGCGCGTTCGAATGCTGCCGCCACAAAGTCTCGAACCGAGTGCGAGACACCAGTGGCGATAACAAAGTCATCAGGCTTCGAGTGTTTAGCTGCTCTCATCAGGGCGTCAGCGTAGTCAGGCGCCCAGCCCCAATCGCGCTGCGCCTCCATGTTTCCGAGTTCGAGCGTCTCTTGTTTTCCAGCCGAAATGCGGGCAGCAGCGGCCGTGATCTTGCGGGTCACAAATGTCTCAGGACGTCGCGGAGACTCGTGGTTGTACAAAATCACTGACGATGCAGCCACACCAGCGGTGCGATAGGCGCCCACAAGGCCGTGTGCGTACGCTTTCGCGGCCCCGTACGGGCTTGTCGGGCGCACGGTCGTCTCTTCGTTCTGTGGCGACTCATTGGGCGCACCGAAGATTTCAGCGCTTGACGCCTGCACAAAGCGGATGTCGGTGTTGCCGCGATCGTGGATCAGCTTCACCGCTGCCAACATTTCGGCAACCACAGCGCCATTCAGCCGCGCGGTGAGAGCCGGATTTTGCCACGACTGGTAAACCGAACTCAGGGCAGCAAGGTTGTAGATCTCGTTCGGCTCAACGTCTGAAATGAGTTGTGCGATCGCGCTGTCAGTGGCGAGGTCAAGTTCGTGCGCGACGACACCGTCGGTGACAACCTCATCCGCATCGCGCGTAACGCCGTGTACCTCATACCCTCGGGCAAGGAGGAGTTCTGCAAGGTACGAACCGTCTTGGCCGGTGACCCCGGTGATCAGTGCCCGTCTCGTGATCGGTGCGCGTGTCATTTGATGCCGGCGAGCTCTTTCTGCTCGACGAGGTCTGCCTCGACCATCATCGCGATAAGTTCGGGAAACTTGACTGTCGGCTTCCAACCGAGTTTCGCTTGTGCTTTGGCCGAGTTGCCCACGAGGAGGTCGACTTCTGCCGGGCGCATGAAACGCTCATCCAACTCGACATAGCTGCTCCAGTCATGAATGCCGACTGCAGCAAAAGCATGATCGAGGAGTACGCGGATGCTCTGGGTCTCGCCAGTCGAAATGACGTAGTCATCGGGCTCATCCTGTTGCAACATCAGCCACATTGCCTCGACGTAGTCGCCAGCGAAGCCCCAGTCGCGTTGAGCGTCAAGGTTGCCGAGAGTGATCTTGTCTTGCAAGCCGAGGGAAATGCGTGCCACAGCGCGGCTGACCTTGCGTGTCACGAATTCTGGCCCGCGGCGCGGAGATTCGTGGTTGAAGAGCACACCAGAGGAGGCGTGCATGCCATACGACTCGCGGTAGTTGATGGTCATGTAGTGGCCGTAAACCTTGGCAACGCCGTAGGGCGAGCGCGGCCAAAGAAGGGTGTCTTCGTCTTGCGGCACGGTCTGCACTTTGCCGAACATTTCTGAACTCGAGGCCTGGTAGAAGCGCACTTGCTGGCCGGTCGCAGCCATGTGAAGGCGCACCGCTTCGAGAGCGTTGAGCACGCCCATGCCTGTAACTTCGCTGGTGAGGTGCGCGTTCTCCCACGAATATGCCACGAACGAGATTGCGCCAAGGTTGTAGAACTCGTCGGGCTTAGCAACACTCATTGCGCGCATCAGGCTCGACAGGTCGGTGAGGTCGCCGGTCAGAATTTCGACATCCGGAAGCTCCCGCTCGAGCAATTCACGCTTCGGGTTGTTCTGCCCGCGCATGAGGCCGAAGACCTTGTAGCCCTTCGACAGCAGCAACTCTGCAAGGTAGAGGCCGTCTTGGCCGGTGATACCTGTAATGAATGCGCGCTTCATAGTTGTCTCTCTTGCTTGCTTGCGGCCGGCTGTTTCCGGGTTCTGAACCGAAACTTCGGCGGATGCAACGCTACTGGAACTTGAGCCGTCGTGCAGGGCCCGGCAGCTGAGTCAGTGGCGCAGGTTAGATCTCGGTCGGTGCGTTGCCCGGTCTCGTGGTCGCCACGATGAATGAACCGGCCTTCGCCCGTAGACGCCACACGAACAACGCCTGGGTGCACACCGATACGGTTTCGCCGATCGCTAGCCCCCACGCCCCGCCCGCAGCCCCGTAGGTTGCGCTCAGCAACAGGATGGCGGGCACTCCGACTGCGGCCGCGAGCAGCACGCTCAGCATGAACTGGCGGCGAGCGCCCATCCCGACGAGAGTGATACGCCCGAGCGAGGTGCCCAGAGCGATCCCCAGGGTTGCAACGCCAAGGCCAAGCGCCGTGGCTTCGTTGATGGCGACCTCAGCGCCGAAGAGCACTTCAGACAGCCACGGCCCCAGAACAGCAAACGCCGTGAGGCCTGCGAGCCCAAGGCCAGCGTGCACAATAAAGGAACGACGGATGCGGTGACCAAACTCTGCATCGCCCGCCTCGACAACCCAGCCCTGAAGCGCGTTGCCTAGCGCAGAGACCGAGTACTGGCCGATTCGATACAGCTTGTCGCCGGAGACGTAGGCCGCGGCTTGAGCGCTTGCTGCTGTTGCTCCGACGAAGGTGACAGCCAACGAGTTGTACGCTCCCCCAGCAACCTCTGTTGTCACGGCAGAGCGGTTCGCCCGAAACACTTCGCGAATCGCGGACTTGTCGCGACGCATCAGTTCAGCGAGACCGGCGGTGCGAATCGCAAACAGGCTAACGCTCAGCAGCGAGGCTGCCACTAATAGCACGGGGTACCAGAGCACGTCACCGGCGTTCAACACGATCACCGCGGCGATGACGGTTGCCACAATTCGCGGCGAAATCTCATAGATCGCGATCAGGCTGGCGCGTCCGAGCCCAATCATGAACCAGGCACTCGACAGCCCGGTCAGACTCATCGCGACCGCCATGACTGCGGCATCCACTCGATAGTCACTCGGCGACACCGCGGCAGCAATCGCGCCCGCAAACAATGCACTCGGCATCCAGACCAGAAGGCGTGCCTGCACGCTTGTAGCCAGCAATCGGGGGCGGATGCTCGGCTCAGCCAATGCGATCAGCGGAGGCCCGACCGTGTTGAAGCCCAGCGCGACAATCAGCGCAAAGAATCCGCCACTGGATTGACCGACCGCGATCGCGAGCCAAGCATCAGCTCCGGCAACTCTCGCCAAAATCGGCAGGAACAAAAATGGGGTGATCAGCGACAAGAACGGCAGCCCCGCAAAGCCGAGGATGCGTTTAGCGAAGCTTCCTCGCGCGGTCATGACAGCAACACTATTGCGTTGCCGCCACAAACAACTGACCGGCTCCCTGAATTTTTAGGTGGCGCTCATCGGCTGAAACGAATACTGATCCACCACGCGCGAGTGTTGCAGATCCGCTCGCTCCCTCGACGACGAAATTGCCCTCGGTGCAGAGCACGATCGCAGCACTTGAGATGTCGAGCGAGCAGTCACCGGCAATCTCCATCAGTTGAAAATCGCGAACCGGCGGCTGGAATACTTGCGCGGCGCTGCTCAGCGCGTGGGGGCGCAGGTACGGCACCGGGCTAGCCGAGAAATCGAGCACACTCAACAGCTCAGGAACATCAACGTGCTTGGGAGTGAGACCACCGCGTAACACGTTGTCTGACGCTGCCATCAACTCAATACCGAGACCCCGAAGATAGGCGTGGATATTGCCAGCAGGTAAGAAGAGCGCTTCGCCCTTAGTAAGAGTCACATGGTTCAGCATGAGCGCGATCAGAACGCCAGGATCCCCGGCGTAGTGCCCCGCGAGAGTGCGCACGAGCGCAAACTCTTCTGCGGCGGTTTCGGCGAGCGCGGTGACACGTTCCACAAGCTCCGGCACAGGGTCGCCGGCCGAAATCAGCCACTCGAACATCGCCCGCAAATCGGAGTCTTCGCGAGCGAAGGCCAACCATTCTGCGAACAGGGCTGGCTGCGGGCTGGTGCTTGCGGCATCCAACTCGGCTAGCCGTTCGATGGATGCCCGGGTGTCGGCCATTGACCGAAATCCGCACAGCGCCTCAAACGTGTCACTCACCGCGACAATGAGTTCTGGCTTAGCCGAGGCATCTTTGTAGTTGCGGTTTGATGCCGTAAGCGGAACGCCAGCCGCGTTCTCGCGAGCAAAACCTTCGGCCGCTTGTTCGGGTGTGGGGTGTGCCTGCAGGGACAGCGGCGCACCAGCCGCGAGCACCTTCAGCAGGAATGGTAGCTGGGTGAGGCCGTCGCCAAGAATCTGTGCACCGTCACGCTGAATCCACTCGTTGAGATCGCCAGCGCCTCCCGCCTGAGCCGGGTCGACGATGACGCTCGGGCAACCAGGATGCGCGCCGAGCCACAGTTCCGCTTCGGGCTTTCCGGTCGGCTGGGTTCCCAGAAGTGCGGAAATTTCTCCCGCCGAACCCCAGGCATAATCGCGCGGAGTATTAGTGATGCCTACAAACATTCAGTCCACTCTTCTCGAAGCCTTAGACCAAAGTACCAACGGTCTAGAAGCGACGGGTGCTCACGCTTTAGGCTCACAATGATTTCGATAAGCAATGGAGCGACGACTATGTCATTTGAGACCCTCAGCAGCGACTTCTACGGCTACGAGAATGCACTTACCGATCAGGAAAAAGACACAATCCTGAAACTGCGTGCGTTCCTCGACAAAGAGGTGCGCCCGATCGCAAACGATCTGTGGGCAAAAGCCGAGTTCTTCGATCGCGATGTGGTCGTCAAGGGGCTTGCCGATCTCGGGCTCTTCGGACTCCCGTGGGCTGAAACCCAGCCGTTCAAGAACTCTGCAGTCTTCCGTGGCTGGGTCGCGCTCGAGCTTGCTCGCGTCGACGCCAGTGCCGCAACCCTCGTTGGTATGCAGAACGGTCTCGTCATGGGGTCGATCGGCGTTGCCGGTTCCCAGGAGCAGCGCGATGAGTGGCTACCCAAGTTTGCTTCGGGCGAGTTGCTCGGTGCCTTCGGCCTGACCGAACCCCTCTCGGGCTCAGACACCGCACAGGGTCTACAAACTGTTGCCAAGCGCGACGGTGACAACTGGATCATCAACGGTTCCAAGCGCTGGATCGGCAATGGTTCAATCAGCGACGTGACCATCATTTGGGCGCGTGACGAAGCCGACAATCAGGTCAAGGGATTCATCATCCCCACCAGCACCCCCGGCTATTCCGCAACACGCATCGAAAACAAGCAAGCACTACGCATTGTTCAGAACGCCGACATCGTGCTCGACAACGTCGTCGTGCCGGAAACCAACCGTCTGCAGAAGTCGGAATCGTTCCGCGAGACTGCTGCCGTGCTGCGCCTCACCCGAGCCGAAGTGGCGTGGGCCGCGGTCGGAAACTCCATCGGCGCCTACGAGGCTGCTCTCAAATATGCCAATGAACGCACCCAATTTGGCAAGACCATCAGCAGCCACCAGCTCGTTCAAGAACACCTCGCCAAGAGCCTCGGCAACATCACCGCGTCGATCGGCATGGTGACGCGCGTCTCCGAAATGCTCGATGAGGGCATCCAGAAAGACGAGCACGCCGCACTGGCCAAGGAATACACGACCAGCCGGATGCGCGAGACCGTCGCCTGGTGCCGCGAACTGCTCGGCGGCAACGGCATCGTGCTCGACTACGGCGTGATGCGTCACTTCGCCGACGCCGAGGCCATCTACTCGTATGAAGGAACTCGCGAAATGAACACGCTCATCGTGGGTCGCGCGATCACAGGCAAGGCGGCATTCGTCTAATCTTGCGTAATGCGACTGATTGAGCACCCGAGGGCGCGAGCCTGGTACCTCGCTCTCTCGCTACTGATCCTGTTTGGCGGGGATGCCTGGCGCTACTCGGTCGGCTGGGTCGGCTGGGGAGTTGCTGCGGTTGCCCTCGCGGCGGCGTCCGTGGTGATTCTTGTTCAGTCGAGGAACCGCTGGAGCATCGGCGGGCTCCCATACCCGTTCGTCGCGTTCATGGCTTTAGCGACGGTGTCGCTTGCGTGGTCGCAGTATCCGGCCGCAAGCGCGCTTGGGCTCCTGACAACCTGGCTCACGGTACTTGGCGCGCTTGCTCTCGCCATGAGCTTCACGTGGCAAGAACTGCTGAACGGGCTTGCTCGAGTGCTGCGCATCCTGATCGCGGTCTCCCTAGTGTTCGAGCTCGTCGTCGCCACGATTGTTCGGGGTCCGATCCTTCCGTGGACGACACAGCCTGAAGTTGCTGTGCCTGGCTACGACACCATCCCTAAGATGCTCTATTGGTCGCGCAACGAACTGTTCGAGACCTTCGACGACGGTCGCATTCAGGGCATCGTCGGCAACGCCAACCACCTCGGGTTCCTCGCGCTTCTCGGCGTCATCGCGTTCTCGATTCAATGGGCAACCGGCAGTATTAGCCGGCGGTGGTCGATTACTTGGATCGCGCTGGCGACGTTGACCCTGTTCTTCACTCGTTCCGCGACCGTAACGGTGGCGCTCGCGGCTGTCGCTCTCACTGCGGTGGGATTGCTCGTCATTCGCAACCGTCGCACTGAGCGTGCCCGCCGCTGGAGCGCTGTCGGTTTCGTTGCACTGGCAGGCGCGGGCATTGCTATCGGGTTTGCGCTTCGAGGCACTATCTTTGGGCTCCTCGGCAAGAGCAGTGATCTCACTGGTCGCGCGGACATCTGGCAGACGGTCATCGGTCTTGCCGAGCAGCGCCCAGCGTTTGGTTGGGGGTGGATCAGCTTCTGGATGCCCTGGGCCGAGCCATTCAAGGGACTTGTTATCCGCAACGGGGTTGTGCAGGTTCAAGCGCATGACACGTGGCTAGACCTGTGGCTGCAACTGGGAATTGTCGGAGTCGTGGTGTTCGGTGCGCTGGTGGCCTCAGCCCTGCTGCGAGCGTGGCTTGCTGCTGTGGATCGCCCCCGCACAGTGCCTGGCGCGACAGATTCGTATTCAGCGCTGACACTTTTGCCAATCTTGGTGATGGTTGCGCTGATCGTGCAGAGCATCCCTGAAAGCCGTCTGCTCGGCGAATATGCGCTGGCGATGCTCGTGATTATTGCGGTCAAGACAAAACGGCCTGACTGGATGGTGCGCACCTCATGATTCAGCCTCCGCCCCGCTACCGCGTCGTGATCGACACGGGTGCCGCAATTCTCGGTTCCGCGCGGATATCTTCGGTGCTCTCGACGGTAGCGGTGGCGACTGCGCTCTGCGCGTTCGCGCTTCGCCAAGTAATTGGCACTGCAGGCCTTATCGCTATCTTGTTGAGCCTGGTGGTTCTCGTCGCCGCGTCGCTCGCCGCACAATGGGGCAACATCGGCTGGCGTGCGCTCGTTCCCATCTCGCTGATGGTGTTCACTGCGTGGGCGTGGATCAGCATTTTCTGGAGCCAGTACCAGTGGGCATCGCTTGCAGCACTCAGCTACCTGCTGGTGTTCACTGTGCTCGGAATCTACATCGCATTGGTTCGCGACACCATCCAAATCGTTCGCGTATTCGGCGATGTGATGCGCTTTGTTCTCGTAGTGTCGATTGGGCTCGAGATCCTCACGGGGCTCGTCTTCGACACCTCCTTCAAGGCTCTCGCGATCGCGGGAAACCTCGGCACCGCTGACCCGATCCAAGGTATTTTCGGTGCACGCAATCAATTGGGCATTATCGCCGTTATTGCGCTGATCACTTTCGCTACCGAACTGCGCACGAAGTCGCTGCGGCGCGGGTACGCAATTGGGTCGCTCGTTCTCGCTGGAGTCGTGCTGGTGCTCTCACAGTCTCCGCTCGCCTTCGGCACAGCGCTAGTAGTTCTTGTTGCGAGCGCCGCACTGTATGGGCTGCGGCGAGTTCCTTCGGGGCGTCGCCGGTATTGGCAATTCGTCTTGATCGGATTCGTTGCCGCTGTTGCTCTTATCAGCTGGCTATCGCGGATGGCGATTGTTGCCTCCTTCGATGCGAACGGCGATCTGTCGTACCGACTTGGCGTGTGGCGCCAACTCTGGTCGTTAGGTGAAATACATCGCCTTGAGGGCTGGGGTTGGATAGGCCCCTGGAATGCCGATCTTGCGCCGTTCACGGCATTCGGTAATTTTGGGGGACGGGTTCCCGGCTCCGCGCACAATGCGTATCTCGACGTCTGGTTTCAGTTGGGCCTCGTCGGCTTCCTGATCTTCGTCGGCCTTCTCGGGCTCGCCTTTATGCGCTCGTGGTTGCTTGCGTCGCGACGGCGCAGCGTTGTCTATGCGTGGCCTGCCTTGGTGTTGCTTGTCCTGGTGATTAGCGCGTTTGCCGAGAGTTCACTGTTGATCGAGTTCGGTTGGCTGACCTTTGTGGTGTGCTGCGTGAAGGCTGCGCGGGAGCTCAGTTGGCGGAATGCCCTAGACACCAAGCCTCAGTCGTCCGTGTAGCTCGCGTCGTTCCGAGCACAGTTCGTCGCTCTACGGTCGCGCAGAGAGTGCTTCGAAGTGCTGCCGAGATAACCAGGCGGACTCCACGATGTCGCTGACGGTGTAGCGCGCGCTCCACCCGGTTAGTTCACGGATGCTGTCCACAACGCCCACGACCGCGGCCGGATCTCCCGCGCGGCGGTCGAGAACTGAGGCAGTGAGACCGCTGCCGGAAACGTGCAGAATCGCATCCACCATCTGGCGCACGGTCGTCCCAACACCGGTACCGATATTGAGCACGGTGTTGGCTGGTTGTTTGGGCAGCGCGTCGAGAACAGCAAGGTGCGCTTCTGCGACGTCACTGACGTGCACATAGTCGCGAACGCACGTGCCGTCGAGAGTGTCGTAGTCGTCCCCAAAGATCAGGGGTGCTTCGTTTGCTGCGATCTGCTCAAAGCAGATCGGAATAAGATTGAGCGCTTGTGTGTCTCCGAGCTCAGGGCGACCGGCCCCGCCCACGTTGAAGTAGCGAAGGCTTGCGGCACGGAGCGGCCATGCGCGCGATGACGCGCTGATGAGTTGCTCACCGACAAGTTTGGTAGCGCCGTAGGGATTGATGGGTTTAGTCGGCGCATCTTCTGCGATTGCCCCTGAGGCTTCGCCGTAAACGGCGGCTGACGAAGAGAACACGAGCTTGTGAACCTTGGCCGCTTCCATTGCCATTAGTAGTTGCGCCACGCTGCCCACGTTTTGCTCGTAGTACCAGGCTGGCTTCTCGACAGACTCGCCTACCTGCTTTTGACCGGCAAAATGAATGACTGCGTCGATGCGGTGGCTGCGCATGATCTCGGCGAGCTCCTCGGCGCAGTCTGTGGCAAGGTTCATCTCAAAAATTGGAATGTCAGGAACGCGATCCGGTTTTCCTGTGACGATGTCATCGACGACCACTACATGATCGCCGCGAGCGTCAAGCAATCGAGATGTATGGGCGCCGATGTACCCGGTTCCACCGGTGACGAGAACTCGCATCCACTCAGTCTAAGAGGCCCATCGCATAGATCGTAAGAGACTTCGGCGAGCGGAGGGAATTATGTCGCCAAGAAAGAACGTAGCGCCTCGGCAGAGCGAGCACCACTGTGAAAAGCGTTGACAAATCGAAGCCCGTCGGATGCCACCGTTTGGTACTTCGCTCTGTCATCGAGAATCCGTATGATCGCGTCCGACACACCATCTGGTTCTGTGTGCACGATCGGCAAGTCGCACCCTGTCTCACGGCGAACAATTTCAGCAATTTGCTGGTCGATAGCCGACACCACGACCAGTCCTGCCGCCATTCCCTCGCACGAGGCGACACCGTAGTTTCCGCTTCCAACGGAATCCACCAAAATGTCCGCATCTCCAAGAACTTTCGGCATTTCCGAGTTGGGCACACCGCTGATTCTTCGGTAGGTGATCGTGCCTTGCTCGTGGAGAGCCGCCAGCGCTGCATCCACTAAGTCGGAACGTTTCATGATCTCTCGACTGGGCGCGTGAACAACCACGGGAGCGTCTTTGGTGAGCGGGATCCGTCTGCTCGCCCACTCCTCAACCTTGATACACACGGGCAACCATGTAGCCTCCGGATGATCGCGCACCAGACCAGCGGTCGAGACAAACCAGGGCACTCCTAGCTCTTTGATGAGTGCTTGATTGCTTTGAGCGACCCGTTCCATTGAGGCCACGCGCTCCGGAGCCATGACGTGGAATGGCGAGAAAGCGTATCTCTGAGCATGGCCACTCGGCTGTCGCACTTCACTTCCATGGCTGATCATTCCAACTCGAACGCCACGCTTCTGGAGTGCATCAATCTCGCGCCTGACATCACCGTCGAATAGCGACCCGAAGACGGGCATACAGGCCTCAATCAATACATGACTAAACCCAGAAACGACGTTTTCGAAGTGCCGACGCTGCCAGCGCGTAGATGCGTAGGATACCGATGACGGCACAGTGAAATCCGACGAAAAGCGTATTGTTCCCCTAATTACGGTGAGGTTTGCGGCGCGCACACCCAAAGTCTGTTCGACAGCCCGCGCCCACTGAAATCCCTGACCGGCAAAGTTGGCTGGAGCGATGTACAGGTTCGGCTGACCGCTCGTGGCTTCAGGGACCGGCGGCACTTCCGCTACTCGGTAGCGAAAGCGCTTGGCTCGCAATTGGCTAGAAAGTCTTTCAGGAAGCAACTCACGCAGAGTTAAGAGAAATCTTGTGAACCAGTGCTTCATAAGGGCAATGATGTCAGACGATCTTGTTCGGCGTCACAGAAGAGCTGAAGGCCTCGGGTAGGGCAATAGCACGGGGTGGCTGTGGGCCAGAGTTCCCGTGTGGTTGGTCAGCGGGCGCACTAAAATGCGCCCTCGCGATTTTCTATCTGCTGCAGTTATTGTAGGTAGCCACGCCCTGGCTGAGCGCCCCTGTGCCACCGAGGACGAACACCTTAGTGGCTGCCAGATCCTTGACAGCCTGCAGCACTGGCTTAGGCACACACGTTGGCTGCACTATGTAGAGAGGAGCACTAGTCGCCCCGGCAATGGCCGCGCCCGAAAGAGCGTCGGGGAAGTTGGTGCCCGTCGCGAAGTAGACCGAGCTCGCGGTCGAAAACGCAGCACGGTTGATTAGCTGGGACGTTACAAAACGGTTTGAGCCTCCGTAGCGTGTCACATTTGCGCCGCCGAAGATCCCGTCAAGTTGAGCCTCAATTCCGGTCGAGACAACACCGGTACCGCCCGCAATGAAGATTTTCGACGCCCCTAAAGTTGTCAAGAGGTCGAGCGTTTGCGAGTCAAGTGAGGAGTTTCCGCCCTTCACCAGCACCAACGGCCCGCCAATGCTAGCGGCAGCAGAGCTGGCCGAGAGCGCGTCGGGGAAGTCCGTTCCGGTCGCGATGTAGACCGACGTGGTTGCTCCCGCTGGGAATGCGTCGCTCGCAATCATTCGAGATGTCTCGTAGCGATCGCCGCCATAGAGCCGCTGCACAGAGCCTGCCAAGGTTTTCAACTCGCTTACGACCGCGTTTGAGACGACCGTGGGCCCGCCGAGTACGACAATTTCTTTCGGCTGCAAGCGCGTGAGTTCGGCTCTGACGCTTGACGGAATCGAGCCAGCTGCGACAAGAAGCAGCGGCGATTGCGTTGTAGCAGCCGCGGTCGAAACGCTGAGTGCGTCCGCGAATGCCACACCGGTCGCAACGTAAATGCGATCGACGCCCGGAGTCGGGTAGTTCTTATTTGTGAGCGCGGCGGAGACTGCGTAGCGGCTACCGCCACCGATCCGTTCCACAGCTGCGGTCGGAGTGATATCTGTCGGGTTACCGAACCATGAGTAGTAAATGTTCCAGAAGTTGCGGTTGCCACGCGAGGAACAACTGTCGCCCGTGCCATTGAGGTTAGCGAGCGCTGCAGCATTGGGGACGTATGGCGTGTAGTTGTAGAGCGCAGCGGTCGCGTAGTTCTGGATGGCGATCGTCTTTGTTCCGCACGCGGTGTTGAGGTGATAGAGAATTTTGTGGGTGCCTGGTTGCCTTTTGAAGTTTGCCGCTTTGTATGCCTTGAATTGCCGGGTTCCTTCATAAACTTGGTATCCGAATCCCTCATAGGCGGCAGAGCAGCCGCCGTCGTCTGGGCATCTGTTGCCGAGCGCATAGTTGATGTTCCAATAACTCGGGTTTGGGTTCGTTATCAAACTCTGTTCCTTTTGCAGAGTAACGAGGATGACTTTGGCGCTGATTCCACACGCGACCTGTGCCCGATAGATGATCGTCGACGCGAGCAAATTACTGCCGCCGTTGATCGCTTCGCATATCAGATTCCCGGTGGTTTGCGAAACCTCTTTAGGCCGGGTGTCAACGTTTTGCCGCAAACTCTTGAGGATGCCCGTCTTAGAGTTCAAAAACGACTGAATCTGGGCCTCAGTCATCGCGCTACCGTTGTAGAACTCGTCATCGCTGATTATGTTGCCGGGGTCGAACTCACTGCCGCTGATGGCCGCTGCGGGAGTAGCGGGCCCCTGAACAACGACTCCGGCGGCAAGCACCGCTATCGCGCCAACCATCGCGGTTAGACGATATAAACGGCCTTTTGCTGCCACAAACTTATGCATCGAACATCCCCCCGGCGAACCTACGTTGTTAAAGGATATGCCTTATGGGGGAATTGTGAAGTCCCTCTTTGAGTGACACCGTGCGTTGCACCACTTGAGCGCAAAATTTGCGCTAACGCAGGAAGGCCTCAAGCACTACGGCAGAGCGCCGACCGTCATGCACTTCGCGCACAAACTCAGGGCCCCGTTTCGCGTGCTCAATAAAGCGTTCTCGGTCTGCGCAGATGGTTCGCAGCGTCGCTTCCAAAGTGTCGACGGTTGCATCGATCACGGGGACTGCTAATCCCGTCACGGACTCAGCATGCTCCCGCACGTCGGGAAAGAGGTGAGCAATCACAATTCGTCCAGCAGCGAGAGCCTCAACCGCGGTAACGGAGTAGGTTCCGATGCGGAATTGTTCCAGAACGATGTCAGCTTCCCGGTAGAGCGCTGGCATTTCTGCAGAGGGAACCCCAGCAACCCTCTTGTACTCAATAATCCCAGCGTCATGGAGGCGAGTAAGGACCGGTTCAATCAGCTCCGAGCCCTTAATCCAAGCATTAGAAGGAGCGTGAAGCACAAGCGGCCGTGATCGCACCAGAACAGGAGACTCGTTCTCCCAGCGCTCAGGCTCGACTACCAGCGGGACCCATGTTGCTGATGGCCAGTCCCCCAGCAGGTCAGGGGTCGTCACCAGCACGGGAGCACCCAATCGCTCTAGGGAAGCCCGGTTTTTCTCCGCAATCGCTCGAAAACGGTCAGCTCGTGGATTGCTCTCGTGAAATGGTGACCAGCGGTCCCGCTCTCGGTGCAGGTCGGGTGACCGAAGATCCGATCCGTGAGAGAGCATGACGACGTGAATCCCGTGCGAGCGCAGCTTCTCCACTTCTGCTTCAACCCCGCCTGAGAAAAGCTCCCCGAAGAGGGGCATTTCGGACTCATAGATGACATGGGTAAAGTTCGCCAACACGTAGGCAAGTTGCTGCTTTTGCCACCGCCGCGAGGACCGAAAGACATTTGGAGGCACAGAGATATCAGCGGGAAACCCGAACGTACCGGTGATCCGCTGCATACTCACTGCGCCGACTCCTGGGAGCGAATCGATCGCCCGCGCATATCGGTAGCCTTGGCCGGCATAATTTGCGGGACCAATGAATACACGAATCGGAGTTGACGGAACAGCGCTAAGCAGAGGCACATCCGAAGCCCGGTACCTGAACTTCTTAGAACGCAGACGACCACCAATCCAGTCAGGAAGTCGCGACCGAAGTTCTTGAAGGAATCGATTCACAAGGGAAGTGTCTCACGGGGCAGCACGGCCCCTGGACGACGTTCCCGGCACACGCTATACGACACATCTGAATCGACGGAATAGGATGGAGCCTGACCTGCCGCTCACCCCGCGATCGCTACGGAGCATGAATGCACGAATCGAATACTCTGCGACACCCCAGCGCTGATATTGCCGCGACAGCGACGCTCGCAGAGAGTGTTCGTGTGTGGCACTACGCCCAGATTCGAGAGAACGCGAACCTCGGAGAGAACTGCATCGTCGGGCGCGGTGCTTATGTCGGCACTGGCGTAGAAGTCGGACCCAACTGTAAGATTCAGAACTACGCGCTCGTCTATGAACCAGCGAAGCTTGCTGCCGGGGTTTTCATTGGCCCCGCAGTTGTGCTCACGAACGACCACTTTCCTCGTGCCATCAATGCGGATGGCACCCCCAAGTCTGCAGATGACTGGCACCCTGTGGGGGTTGACATCCGCGAAGGTGCTTCCATCGGCGCCAACAGCACGTGCATCGCGCCGATCGTGATCGGCCGCTGGGCTCTTGTAGGAGCGGGTTCCGTCGTCGTCAAGGATGTGCCAGATTTCGCGCTCGTCGTGGGTAGCCCCGCCAAGCGAGTCGGCTGGGTAGGTACTGCCGGGCATCCGCTAAAAGAGACTTCTCCCGGCGAGTGGGCATGCCCCGTCACCGACGCGAAGTATCGCGAAATAGCTACCGACCAATTGATTGAGGTGCAGAGTAAGTGATTCCCGCAGCTAGGCCAGAAATCGGCCAAGAAGAACGCGATGCCGTTGACCGCGTCATGCGTTCAGGGATGCTTGCGCAGGGCCCCGAAGTAGCCGCATTCGAGACCGAGTTCTCGGCAATCGTTGGTGGCGCGCACTCAGTCGCCGTCAACTCCGGAACTTCCGCACTCCACATGGCTTTTGTCGCAGCAGGCATCGGCCGAGGCGATGAAGTTATCGTTCCCTCGTTCAGTTTTGCAGCCACCGCAAACGCCGTCGCGCTCGCCGGTGCAACGCCGGTGTTCGTCGATATCGAGAAAGATTATTTCTCGATCAATCCCGCAGCAGTTGACGCAGCAATCACGCCAAAGACTCGCGCGATCATGCCCGTTCACCTCTACGGCCACCCAGCGCTAATGGTTCAACTCACCGAGATCGCCAAGAAGCACGACCTGCTTGTCTTTGAAGATGCGGCTCAGGCCCATGCTGCCTCGGTCGACGGAATTCCGGTCGGCAACTGGGGTATTGCGGGATCGTTCTCGTTCTATCCCACGAAGAACATGACCTCGGGCGAAGGTGGCATGATCACCACTTCCTCCGACGAGTTGGCTCGTATGGCCCGCGTGCTGCGCAACCAGGGCATGGAACGCCGCTATGAAAACGAGGTTGTCGGCTTCAACACCCGCATGACCGATATCCACGCAGCTATTGGGCGAGTTCAGCTCGGCAAGTTGTCCGGATGGACGAAGCAGCGCCAAGACAACGCACAGTTTTTTGACGAGAACATTTCGGGCGTCGTCACGCCGCCAACAGCCGAGGGTTCGGTTCACGTGTACCACCAGTACACGATCCGTGTCGTTGACCACGACCGTGACGCGTTTGCTGAAGCGCTGGCCGCTCGCGGCGTTGCTACCGGCGTCTACTACCCCACGCCCATCCACCGCCTGCCGTCGTTCAAGCTCGACCTCGACCTCCCCGTCACCGAGGAAGTCGCCACGCAGGCGCTGTCACTGCCCGTTTACCCCTCACTGACCGAGCAAGAACGTGACACCATCGTGGAGTCAGTAAACGACGTGGCAAAGGCAGGCAGCTAAATGACACTACGCGCAGGCGTACTCGGGCTCGGAGTAATGGGCCGTCACCACAGTCGTGTTCTCAACGAGCTCGAGGGCGTTGAGTTCCAAGGGGTCTACGACCCCTCGCCCACCGTCGCCGACCAGATCGAGGGAAAGCCGGTCGTTCGTGACTTGGACAAATTCCTCGACATGGGCTTCGACTACTGCGTAGTCTCGGCACCCACCACGTACCACCTCGACATCGGTCGCACGCTTGCCGAACGTGGCATCCATGCCCTAATTGAGAAGCCCGTTGCTTCGACAACAGCAGATGCGATTGAACTTCGCGACCTGTTCGATAACGCAGGACTGATTGGTGGCGTCGGCCACATCGAACGTTACAACCCCGCCCTGCAGTCCGCACGCAAGCGTATCGAAGAAGGTCTACTCGGTGACATCTACCAGATCACGACCCGTCGCCAAGGTCCATTCCCCGGGCGGATTGCAGACGTCGGCGTAATCAAGGACCTCGCTACTCACGACATCGACTTGACCGCATGGGTCACTCAGCAGGAGTACGTGTCGATCAATGCGCGAACGGCGTTCCGCAGCGGTCGCGAGCACGAGGACATGGTCGTCGCCGTGGGCACCCTCAGCAAGGGCACGATCGTTAGTCACACCGTGAACTGGCTGACACCGTTCAAGGAGCGCACCACAATCATTATCGGCGAGAAGGGTGCGCTCGTTGCGGACACTCTTACCGCTGACCTGACCTTCTTCGAAAACGGGGTCGGTCGCCACGAATGGAACGATATTTCACAGTTCCGCGGTGTGAGCGAAGGCGATGTGACTCGCTTCGCGCTCGACAAGAAGGAGCCGTTGCGCGCTGAACACGAAGCGTTCAGAGACGCAGTGCTCTCGCGTGGAACTGGTGCGATCGTCACTCTCGCTCAGGGCGCAGCCGTTGTTGCTATTGCCGAGAAACTGGTTGCCGACGGCTTAGAGCACCGCATTACCGCGCTGTAAGCACCCGCCAAGCGCGCTAGTCGTCCAGATTGTTGTGCTGAGCCTGCTCACTTGTGAGTGCCAGCTGCCGAGCAATCTCGGTCATGTCGTTTTCTAGACGGCGAAAACGGCGATACGTCGCGCCGACGAACGCGAGGAACGCGAGCACTGTGATGTAGAGCAGCAGGTCTGCACCACGCCCAACGCCCAGTAGGCGTGCAGCGAAAGTCCATACCTGCGGCGCGATGATCGACGATCCCGCGGCGAGGATAAAGATGAGCATGAATAGTCGCTGAACTGCCTGACGTCGAGCTCCACCTCCACGGAGAGTCAGCAGCGCAACTAACACCACTGCAACGAGTGCAAGAATCTGAAAAATGATAGTCACGATGCCCTACTTGAAGATAATTTCCACGAGGATATTTACGGAGTTGAGCACAGACTGGCCCTTGCCGCGGGAGTAGTCGGTATAGACAATATGTGTGGGGTGTTCAGCCCATTTAGCGTCGTTCAGGCGAATTTGGTCAATGAGTTCAGACGCATGCGCCATGCGGTTCTGCTTGAGTTGCAACTTCATAAGAAGATCGCGTGAGATCACTCGAAGTCCGTTGTGAGCGTCGGTGAGCGCCATCCCTGTCGTCATTCGCGTATACGCAGTCGCTAGTCGCAGAACACCACGCTTGAGCCGGCTCATGTCCGTACGATCGTCCAGAAAACGCGACCCGATCACGATGTCTAGGTCTTCATCACGAAGCTTCTGAACCATCTCAAGTGCGTCCGCGACCTGATGCTGACCGTCCGCGTCAAACGTGACAATCTCAGTCATCTCAGGAATCGCTCGCACAAACTCGAAACCGGTTTGAAGGCTCGCACCCTGGCCAAGGTTAATGGGATGACGTACAACAATCGCGCCGGCTGATTCTGCTTGAGCGACGGAATCGTCACTCGAGCAGTCATCGACGCAGACGACGTGAGGAATTGACTTACGAAGCTCAGTAATGACCGACGCGATGAC
The DNA here is from genome assembly GCF_039527955.1 of Rhodoglobus aureus. Classification (NCBI taxonomy): domain Bacteria; kingdom Bacillati; phylum Actinomycetota; class Actinomycetes; order Micrococcales; family Microbacteriaceae; genus Rhodoglobus; species Rhodoglobus aureus. Next base: position 53,026 of record NZ_BAAAKW010000068.1, read on the forward strand.
GCTTTCTTCATTGAACATCGGGACAACTGCCCAAGTTTGCGCCATACTTCTAGTTTCGCACAATCCAGACGCCCCGGGTTCTAAGCGGAAGTGCAACACCTTCTAAGTTGTGGTTATTGAGATCACTCCGAGAAGGGTTGCACTTCCTTGACCGCACATTACAGACATTTGATGATC
>NZ_BAAAKW010000069.1:0-53696 GCF_039527955.1 Rhodoglobus aureus
TCATCAAATGTCGGTATTGTGCGGTCAAGGAAGTGCAACCCTTCTCGGAGTGATCTCAATAACCACAACTTAGAAGGTGTTGCACTTCCGCTTAGAACCCGGGAAACCGTGTGAAGGTGCGCGCAGCAAGTACTATCGAACCGATGGCTTCTATGATCGCAACCCCCTACGAAGATCTGCTGCGCGACACGCTCGCGAACGGTGTGCACAAGAGTGATCGCACAGGCACCGGTACACGCAGTGTGTTTGGTCGTCAATTGCGGTTCAACCTCGCAGAGGGGTTTCCGCTCATCACGACCAAGCGCGTGCATTTCAGATCAATCGCCTACGAACTTTTGTGGTTCTTGCGTGGCGAAAGCAATGTCTCGTGGCTGCGCGACAACGGCGTCACAATTTGGAATGAGTGGGCCGACGAGGCGGGCGAACTTGGCCCGGTCTATGGCGTGCAATGGCGTTCATGGCCAACCCCTTCGGGAGAGCAGATCGACCAGATCTCCGAGGTTATTGAGCAAATCAAGACCAACCCCGATTCACGCCGACTGATCGTCTCCGCCTGGAACCCCGCTGACATCCCCAAGATGGCGCTGGCCCCCTGCCATGCCTTCTTCCAGTTCTATGTTGCCGATGGCAAACTCTCATGCCAGCTCTATCAGCGCAGTGCTGACCTCTTTCTTGGTGTGCCATTCAACATTGCGAGCTACGCGCTGCTGACCCACCTCGTTGCCGAGCAAACCGGTCTTGAGGTCGGAGACTTTGTGTGGACGGGTGGCGATTGCCACATCTACGACAACCACATCGAGCAAGTCACCGAGCAGCTGACGCGTGAGCCCTATGCGCTGCCTCGCCTCGCCATCAACGCGAAGCCAGCCAGCGTCTTCGACTACTCCTTCAAAGATTTCGAGATCGTCGGCTACGAACACCACCCTGCGATCAAAGCACCGGTTGCGGTGTGACCGTGCCGGTTGGCCTGATCTGGGCCCAGTCTGACGGTGGCATCATCGGCAATGACGGGGCAATGCCCTGGCGTTTACCCGAAGATCTGGCCCGCTTCAAAGAACTTACCCTCGGCAGCCCCGTCATTATGGGGCGCAAAACGTGGGAGTCCCTACCTCCGCGCTTTCGGCCTCTTCCGGGGCGCCGCAACATCGTTGTCACCCGCCAAACCGAGTGGAGCGATGACGGGGCCGAAGTCGCGCACAGCATTGATACGGCAATTGAGTTTGCTGCGGCATCCATTGAGCCGGGAGAAATCGTCTGGGTCATCGGCGGCGCAGAAATCTTTGCCCATGCCCTCGACCGTGCCCAACGGCTTGAACTTACAGAGATCCGCGAAAACTTTGCGGGGGATACTCAGGCGCCCGAGCGAGGCGAACAATGGATGCTTGCGGCCAGCGATCCCGTCGAGGGGTGGCACACATCATCCACCGGTCTTCACTACCGTTTTTTGAGGTACGAGACTCGCGCCTCCAACCAGCGGTAGCCTAGAGGGGTGTCTACAGTGAATCCTTTCGGTCAAGTACTCGTCGCGCTCATCACGCCATTCACCGCTGAGGGTGAAGTCAATTGGGCTGATGTCGAAAAACATATCGATGATGTGATCAGCGCAGGTGCCGACGGCATCGTTGTTACCGGCACTACCGGTGAGACCAGCACGCTGACCGATCCCGAGAAGATCAAGCTTGTTGAGGTCGCGAAGTCTGTCTCTTCGGGTCGCGCGAAGATCATTACTGGTGGCGGATCGAACGAAACTGCTCATGCAATCGAGCTCTACAAAGCTAGCGAAAAGGCCGGTGCCGACGGCGTGATGTTCGTCACGCCGTACTACAACAAGCCAACTCAGGCTGGCGTGCTTACGCACTTCCGAATGCTTGCGGATGCTACTGACCTGCCGGCGATTCTCTACGACATCCCCGGTCGCACCGGTGTGCCGATCATGTACGAAACCATTCTTCGTGCGGCTAAGCACCCCAATATTCTTGCTGTCAAAGATGCCAAGGGTGATTTCAGCGAGGTGAGCCGTGTGCTCAACCAGACTGACCTCATGTACTTCTCTGGTGATGATGCCAACGTGCTGCCGCATCTGGCGATCGGTGCAACGGGCTTGATTGGCGTGACCGCCAATATTGCGCCCGCTCCGTACCGTGTCATGGTCGATGCCGTCAACGCCGGCGACTTGGCTACCGCTACCGCGGCACACCAGGCACTTGAGCCTCTTGTCCGCGCGGCAATGACGCACATTCCTGGCACCGTCGCAGCAAAGTACATTCTCCACGGCCTCGGTCGCATTTCGAGTCCTCGGGTGCGTTTGCCTCTTGTCGGCCCTGAAGATGCCGAGGCAGCCCAGATCGAAGACGAGTTAGCTCTTGTCACCGGCATCAAGGGTCTCGATCTCACAAATTTTCGCCCTGACCGCAATGCGGCAGCGGGCGGTGCCCTCCCCAAAATCGCGGGAGCCACCCGTTAGCTTCACTGGCGAAGGGTAGGCTCTGCCGTGGGCACAGCCCAAATTTTTCGCACGGGGGCTAACGGCCCCACACATCTAACTGCAAGGTATCTCAATGCCAGTTTCCTTATTTGACCCTCCAGCGCTCGAGCCAGAGACCCTTCGCGTAACGCCGATCGGCGGTCTCGGTGAAATCGGTCGCAATATGACCACGTTTGAGATTGACGGCAAGATCTTGATCGTCGACTGTGGCGTGCTGTTCCCTGAGGAGCACCAGCCCGGTGTCGACCTCATCCTTCCTGACTTCAGCTCGATTCGCGATCGGCTCGACGATATTCTCGGCATTGTGCTCACGCACGGTCACGAGGATCACATCGGCGCGGTGCCATATCTGTTGCGACTTCGTCAAGACATTCCATTGATCGGCTCAACGCTCACGCTCGCGCTCATCGAGGCGAAGCTCAAAGAGCACCGCATCAAGCCATACACGCTCAACGTCACCGAGGGCCAGAAAGAGAAGATCGGCCCCTTCGACCTCGAGTTCGTTGCCGTAAACCATTCGATTCCGGATGCTCTCGCCGTTTCGATCACGACGGTTGCCGGCACCGTGCTGCACACTGGTGACTTCAAGATGGACCAGTTGCCGCTCGATAATCGCATCACCGACCTGCGTGCGTTCGCTCGGCTCGGCGAAACGGGAGTAGATCTCTTCCTTACCGACTCTACTAATTCTGACGTTCCCGGCTTCACACCGAATGAACGCGATATCGGTCCGGTGCTTGAGGCAGTTATCGCTAAGGCTCCGCGCCGGGTCATTGTCGCGAGCTTCTCGAGCCACGTGCATCGTGTGCAGCAGGTTCTGGATGCCGCAGTCGCCAACAACCGCAAGGTTGTTTTGATGGGTCGTTCGATGGTGCGCAACATGGGCATCGCGGCAGATCTCGGGTTCCTCAAGGTGCCAGACGGGGTTCTGTTGGACGCCAAGAAGGCGGTCAATTACCCGGACAACCAGCTTGTGTACATGTCCACCGGTAGCCAGGGCGAGCCAATGGCCGTTTTGGCGCGCATGGCCAACATGGAGCACCAGATTGAGGTTGGCAAGGGCGACACCGTCATCCTCGCGTCGAGCCTCATCCCCGGCAACGAGAACGCTGTCTACCGCGTGATCAATGGCCTCACCAAGTTGGGAGCCAATGTCGTGCACAAGGCAAACGCCAAGGTGCACGTCTCAGGCCACGCTGCAGCGGGGGAGTTGATGTATTGCTACAACATCGTGCGACCCAAGAATGTGCTCCCGGTTCACGGTGAGTACCGTCACTTGGTGGCAAATGCGAACCTCGCTATTCAGTCGGGCGTTCCCGCGGAGAATACGATCATCGCCGAAGATGGCACCGTTATTGACCTAAAGGATGGCAAGGCTTCGGTCGTGGGTCAGCTTGATGTGGGATTTGTTTATGTTGACGGTTCGAGCGTCGGTGAGATCACGGATGCTGATCTCAAGGACCGCCGCATCCTCGCCGAAGAGGGCTTCATCTCCATCTTCGTTGCGGTGGATGCTCAGACCGGCAAGGTCATTGTCGGGCCCGAGATTCAGTCTCGTGGTTTCGCGGAGGACGCGGATGTGTTCGATGCCGTACTGCCGATGGTTGTGAAGGCGCTCACGGATGCCGCTGAAAATGGCACTCGCGATACTCATGCGTTCGCTCAGGTGGTTCGCCGCACTGTTGGCCGTTGGGTCAACACCCAGCACCGTCGCCGTCCGATGATCGTTCCGGTCATTATCGAGGCGTAGTTTTTCTCACAGGCACGAGGGGCATCGCTCCTCGTGCCTTTTGTGTTCCCGGAATCGCGAATGTCGCGCTTGTCTTTTTCTCGATTAAGTGATGTCATGTGAAGATTGCTCGGTTGTCTTGCTGAGCCCATTCCAATTTCGGGGTATCGAATGAGCGTTGCGCGCCGGTGGGTATTCCCCATCATCTGGATAGTCATTTTTAGTGTCATCGCTGCGGCGCTCGTGAAATTTGCCTTCTTTGGCGATGCGCTCAAGGCAGACGACGTGGAGTTCCCCACCGTCGCGATCGAGGAACAGCACTACGAGGTGGTGGCGGGCGCGATAACGAATGACGTGGAGTTGAGTGGGACTGTCGCGGCCGCTGCGAGCGTTCCGATCCTCGCGACTCTCTCGGGCGAGGTCCGCGAGGTTTCTGTCAAGGCGGGCCAATCTGTTAAGAAGGGCCAGGAGATCCTGAAGCTGCGCGCTGAAGTGGTCAACCCGGATGGCACCTCTGGCACTCAGTGGAAGATTGTCGTTGCCTCGGCCACGGGCAAGCTCGCTGAGTTCACGACACTCGTTGGAGAGTCGTTCCCGGTGGGGTCACCTGTAGGCAGTGTCTCGCCGCCGTCCTACACCGTGAGCGGCACAGTGCCCTCAGAACAGCTGTATCGCCTCGTTGATCGACCGAAAGAGGCGAGCGTTGCGATCAACGGTGGGCCGGCACCGTTCACCTGCACCGGTCTCAGCATTACGTTCGCAACCGCGGGAGATTCATCCGGCGAATCAGCAACAGGTCCGACTGTGTCGTGCGTAGTGCCGAGCGACGTCGTCGTATTCCCGGGCCTCACCGCCCAAATGACAATCGCCGGCGGCATCGCAGAGGATGTGATGGTTGTGCCCATCACGGCCGTCGAGGGTGCCGCGCTGAACGGGAACGTCTACTTTCTTCTCCCTGATGGCACCACCGAGCTTCGTGAAGTTGTGCTCGGGCTCAACGACGGAATTGTCGCCGAAGTGGTCTCAGGGCTGGAGATTGGTGACACGATCTTGCAGTTCGTTCCGGGAGCGGAGGCGGTCGACGAGGAGGCGCTGCCTGACAACTGCTACAAAGAGGGTAATGAAGTGGTGTGCTACTAATGCCGCTGCTGTCGCTCGAGGGCGTCACCCGTTCAGTAGAGCTTCCGGATTTCAGCCAGCTCGACATACTCAAAGGTATTGACCTCGATGTCGCAGTTGGCGACCACATCAGCATCGTTGGGCGGTCGGGCTCTGGTAAATCGACGCTCCTCAATCTGCTTGGGCTCATCGACAACCCCACTACAGGTCGTATCCTTTTCGATGGTGAACCTTTAGAGAAGCTTTCGGGAGGTACGCGCGATCGCAAGCGTGGCCGCGATGTCGGCTTCATCTTTCAGCAGTTCAATCTGCTTGCGGGCCGCACCGCGCTCGAGAACGTGATGACGCCGCTTCTTTATGCTTCCGGCCGTCAGTTTTGGCGCCGCCGCGCACTTGCTCAAGAAATGCTCGATCGCGTGGGACTCAGCGAACGGATGGCGTCCATGCCCGACAAGCTATCCGGCGGAGAGCAACAGCGGGTTGCAATCGCTCGTGCGCTTGTGCGCAGTCCCAGGCTGATCCTCGCTGACGAACCTACTGGTGCGCTTGACGTCGAGACCGGCGCAACAGTAATGGAACTTTTGGATAACGTCGCAGAGCAGTCAGGCGCTGCCCTCATCACGATCACTCACGATCCGAACGTCGCGGCCCTTGCTCGCCGGCACTACCGTCTCGACCACGGTGTGCTCTCGCCCATTGATGTGAACCGGATGCTTGCAACCTCGCTCCCGGAGGCTTCGCTGTGAGGTTGCGTCGCAAGCAGGCTGCCGCGTCGGCCGATGCCGAAGTGCCGAGCGCCGAGGAGCCAACGGTCGAGGCGACGATAGAGCCAGGCGGCGCGGCAGCTCCCGACCCAGCACCGCTGCCTGCTGCCGATGGTCTCATCGTGCGCCCCACGTATGAGCTCGCTCAGCCCGCTCGTGAACCTCGAGGCTCTCTCCTGAGCAGCATCGTTGGTTCTGTGGTCGAAGCGTGGGATGAGGTTCGTATCAACCGCACGCGCGTGCTCCTTAGCCTTATCGGTATTGGAGTTGCCGTGTGCGCACTAGCGACGGTTGTCGGTGCTGGAGCTGTTTTTGGGCAGGCGCAGACTGAGCAGTATGAGAAGAGCAACGGCCGACCGGCAACGCTCATGGTAAATCCGCCGTTCTCTAGCGTGACCCACGAAGAAGCTTCGCCAGACAAATTCGTCGACCATATAGAGGCGGTAATCGACCGCTATCAGATCAGTCACGCGACACCCAGGTATCGCGGGAGCGCGACCGTTCAGTCGCCGAACGGCACCGAGTACGCCGCTGTGCAGGGGGTAAGCGCTGCGTATGGTGTTATGCACCGAGTCGATCTGGGGGTCGGGCGTTGGCTGAGCGAGGCTGATGAGCAAAGGCTGGCACCAGCCATCGTCATCAACAACGACTATTACGAAAAACTTGGTCGACCCGACCTACGCACACACCCAACGCTCGTACTCGAAGCCGAGAACACGGTGACAGCAGTCATCGTCGGGGTGTTGACCGCCCAGCCCTACGACCAAGGGCTGAACCTGATGATGCTGAGTGAGCCCTTCCAATCAATCATTGGAGCTGCGGGAGCTGAGCAAGGTGCACTCACCTACGAATTCTGGGTTCCCGAAGAGCAATCCGACCAACTCGCCGCCTTGATTGAGCGCGATGTAGCGAGCGAATTCGGCGCCGGCTGGACGCCAAACGTCAATCGCAATGACTATCTATCCTGGGGCGGGCCGAGCCCTCTCGAGCCCCTGCAGTGGGTGATCGGAGGCATTGCAGGACTCATCCTTCTTCTTGGCGCCCTCGGCCTCGTCAACATCTCGCTCGTGACAGTGAAATATCGCGTGCGCGAGATTGGGGTGCGGCGTGCTTTCGGAGCCACCGCAAGCCGGGTGTTCTTTGCCGTAATGATGGAAAGCGTGGTTGCGACGGTCGTCGCCGGCATCCTTGGCGTCGCCCTGGCGATTGTGATCGTGCAGAATCCTGCACTGCAAGAACTCATCGCGCCCGGAGTGCAAGATCTCCCGCCGTTCCCTCTTGAGGCAGCGTTAATTGCGCTGGGCGCATCCGCAGCCGTTGGTGTGCTCGCGGGTCTCATGCCCGCTCTCGTGGCCGTCAAGGTGAAGGTGATTGATGCCATCCGCTATTAGTGCTCGCGTCGACCGCAGCGCCCGGCGTTGAGTGTCGCTGCGACACTCTGACGGAGGCCACAGGTAGCTTTGAATTATGGCTACGCGTACATCGTCGACCTCGCGCTCGGGGGCGTCGAAACCTCGCGCCAGAAATACTTCGAACAAGGCTCAGGCAACTAAGCGGTTACCTCGCGGCAAGCAGCCTCCGGTCGAACCAGATGGCCCCCTCACCAAAATGTGGATGGCTCTCGCGCACATGGTTGGCGGGGCGTTCCGCGTGTTCGGCCGCGAAGAGCTCACGAAAGATGAACGTCGCGACGGCGTTCCCTTCCTGTTCTTCGTCCTTGCGATCGTTGGTGCGGTCGTTGAATGGTTCAACCCCACCGATTCAGTAGCAATCGCTCTCGACGCGTACACCTTTGGTGGGCTCGTCGGCCGGGTAGCCTTCGCCTTGCCGGTGATTTTATTGCTGTTGGCGGTATGGATGTTCCGGCACCCATCTAGCGTTCACGATAACGGTCGCATCGGTATTGGTCTCAGTATCCTCATTGTGACGGTCGCGGCGTTGAGCCACGTGTTTGGCGGGCAACCGCACCCGTCGGAGGGGGCAGAAACGATTGCGCGCGCTGGGGGAGTGTTCGGCTGGCTGATGGCGAATCCGCTCATCTGGCTCGGCACAACTCTGCTTGCGGTGCCGGTGATCGTGCTGCTTTTGGTGCTCTCGCTATTCATCATCACTAAGACACCGCCGAATCGTCTCCCGTCGCGCCTTCGCGAACTCTATGCGTACCTCTTTGGTGCACAGTTGCAGAGCGATGAAGAGCGGGCGCAGACCAAGGCGCAGGCGAGCGCTGGCAAAAACGACTCCGTTCAGTTTGGCTCATTGACCGACATCGGTCTGGGGGGAGATAACGACACGTCGTCGCTACCCTGGTGGCGCCGAAACAAGTCACAGAACAGCGAAGACAAAGCCTTCGACAGCCCGGTTATCGCGCGCGATCAGGCCACTGAGGTCGTCAATCCCACCCCGCCCCCAGCGGCGAAAGACCTCACCAAGAAAGAAGAGCAATTCGGCGTCGAGCTACTCGAAGATCTTCTCAAGGCCGAAGAAGCAGTCAAGAACTACAACACCGGCGAAGTGGATGCTCCGGCCACTGAAATGCGCGACGACGGCCCCCGCGTGCTCCCCGGTTTCACCACGAAGGCCAGCGAGAAGGGTACTGCGGGCGAGTTCGACGGACCGCACGAAACCACGCCTCAAGCGTCGAACGCCGTCTATCGGCTGCCTCAGGCGTCCATGCTGTCAGCAGGAACGCCCCCCAAGTCGCGTTCAGCCGCCAACGATGAGGTTGTTGCGTCAATCACCGAAGTTCTTAAGCAGTTCAGCGTCGACGCAACGGTCACCGGCTTTAGCCGCGGGCCTTCGGTCACTCGCTACGAACTCGAGCTTGGCCCAGGGGTAAAGGTTGAGCGCGTTACAGCGCTTGCCCGCAACATCAGCTACGCGGTCGCCAGCAACGAGGTCAACATTCTGTCGCCCATTCCGGGCAAGAGTGCTATCGGCGTTGAGATTCCGAACAAGGATCGCGAGATTGTCTCGCTCGGTGATGTGTTGCGCTCAAGCGCCAGTACCAAGAGCGAACACCCCATGACGATCGGCCTCGGAAAAGACGTCGAGGGCGGATTTGTCGTAGCAAACCTCGCCAAGATGCCCCACTTGTTGGTGGCAGGCTCCACGGGTTCAGGTAAATCGAGCTTCGTGAACTCTATGATCACCTCGATTCTGATGCGCGCCAAGCCAGCCGAAGTGCGCATGGTGCTCATCGACCCCAAGCGTGTTGAACTCTCGATCTATGCGGGAGTTCCCCACCTCATCACGCCGATCATCACCAACCCCAAGAAGGCAGCTGAAGCGCTTGCTTGGGTAGTGAAAGAGATGGACATGCGGTACGACGATTTGGCGAGTTTCGGCTACCGCCATATCGACGACTTCAACCGCGCAGTCGTAGCCGACGAGATCAAGCTGCCCGAGGGTAGCCAGCGCAAGCTGAAGCCGTATCCGTACTTGCTCATCGTCGTTGATGAGCTGGCAGACCTCATGATGGTTGCACCCCGTGACGTCGAAGACTCCATCGTTCGCATCACTCAGTTGGCGCGAGCATCCGGAATCCATTTGGTGCTGGCAACCCAGCGACCAAGCGTTGACGTGGTTACCGGCCTTATTAAGGCCAATGTGCCGTCACGTTTGGCATTCGCAGTGTCGAGCATGACCGATTCACGAGTGATTCTTGACCAGCCGGGTGCCGACAAACTCATTGGTCAGGGTGACGCGCTCTTCTTGCCGATGGGTGCCTCGAAAGCGATCCGCGTACAGGGCGCGTGGGTGCCCGAGAGTGAAGTTGCCGAGATCGTGCAGCATGTTATTGCTCAGGCGCAGCCTGAATACCGTAACGATGTTGCCGTTGTCGCTGAGAAGAAGAATATCGACGCCGACATCGGCAATGACCTTGATGTGCTGCTTGCAGCCACAGAACTCATTGTCAGTACGCAGTTCGGATCAACGTCAATGCTGCAGCGTAAACTTCGCGTTGGTTTCGCCAAAGCGGGCCGTCTGATGGACCTTTTGGAGTCGCGCGAAATCGTCGGGCCCTCTGAGGGATCCAAGGCTCGCGACGTGCTTGTGAGCGCTGAACAGCTCCCCGCGGTGCTGGCCCGATTGCGCGGCGAGGACGAACCGGGGCCGGTCGACGCTGTGGAAGAATCGCTCAGCGGATACGATGAAGTAGAAGGCGGCTCAGATGAGGACGCTTGGAACTTGACCGATCGGGAGTGATCGCGTGGGCGACCAACCAGTTTCACAGTCTGCTCCGCCCGAACGCACTAGTTCGCTGCGCGGACGAATGATTCGCGACGGCGACACTCCGGCCTCAAACGCAAACATCGCCAACATCATCACGGTTGTGCGGATTTTTCTCGCACCTCTCTTCATCTGGCTTCTACTGCTGGACGACGGCGAGATGGGCCTCATCCGCTACTTGGCTGCAGGTCTGTTCATTTTCGCTATCGTGACTGACACCGTCGATGGTCACTTGGCCCGCGGTCGCAACCTCATCACGAACGTCGGAATTATCTTGGATCCGATCGCCGACAAGGTACTCACGGGCGGAGCCCTCGTCGCTCTCTCAATCTTGGGTGAGCTTCCCTGGTGGATCACGATTCTGATCTTGGTTCGTGAGTTTGGCATCACGATCTACCGTTTCGCCGTACTCTCTAAAATCGTTGTGCCGGCCTCGCGTGGCGGCAAGCTCAAGACGGTTCTGCAGGCCGTCGCTATCTCTCTTTTCTTGGTCCCGTTGTTTACCGTGCTCGGCCCGTGGGTCATGTGGGTCAACTGGTCGGTCATGGCGGTCGCAGTCGTGCTGACGGTGTATACGGGCGTCGAGTATCTGTGGCAGGCATGGCGCCACACCCGCAAAACCAATCCAGGAGCGTGACCCTTCACCAGTGAATACTGAAGAACTCGCCACAAAGATCGTGGCGATTCTCACCGAACATCGACAAACGATTGCATTGGCTGAGTCACTGACTGGTGGTCTCCTCTGCGCACAGTTGGTTGCGGTGCCGGGGGCATCGGCGGTGCTCAACGGGGCAGTAGTTGCCTACAACACCGCCATCAAGAACCAAGTTCTCGGTGTCGATGCGGGCCTGTTGGCGATTCATGGCACCGTACATCCGGATGTTGCAGCTCACATGGCTACCGGGGTGCGTGGTCTGCTCGGGGTCGGTGAGCAGCAGGCAACCTTCGGTTTGGCAACGACGGGGGTAGCCGGCCCAGAGTCGCACGAGGGCAAGATCCCTGGCACGGTGTTCATTGGGTTCGCCGCGACGAATTTTGTGGAGACTCGCGATTTCGAATTCGCTGGGGATCGTGCTGAGATTCGCACTCAGGCTGTTCACGCAGCTCTGGAGTGTCTGTATGAGCACCTCACGATTAAGGACTAAGCGTTGCTAGGTTCAGCGCACTCGATAGCGATGCTCGGGACGCCCTGCGGTGCCGTAGCGCGGCTCAACTAAAGCTGATCCGGCCCGGACGAGATGTTCAAGGTAGCGCCGTGCGCCGACTCGGGACATCCCTATTGCGGCGGCGAGTTCGCTCGCAGACAGGTCGGTTGACGCATTGCCAAGAGTTGTGGTCACGAGCTGCAGGGTAGCCGCTGAAAGTCCTTTCGGCGGCATCGTCCTGCTCTGATGATGCGATCCTAAAATGAGGTCGTCGACAGCGTTCTGGCTGAGACTCTCGATGCGGCCTACGCTGCCAAGAGCGTCGTGCGACCGGGCAACTTCGTCGAGGCGTTCCCGAAGAGCCAGGGCAGTAAACGGTTTGACCAAATAGTGCCGTACGCCGTTTGCGCGAGCTTGACGCACGCTAGTGAGATCCCGAGCCGCAGTCACGGCGATAACTTCGGTATAGCTGGTGCGTTCCACTCGCAGCCGATTGAGTACTTCGAGGCCAGAAAAGTCGGGCAGGTACACGTCGAGAAGTACCAAGTCAGGGTCCAAGCGGTCGATTGCATCGAGCGCGGCGGCACCAGTGTGCGCCTCAGCGACCACCTCAAATTTGTCATGAGCATCAACGAATTGGCGGTGTAGTTGTGCAACCGCAAAGTCGTCGTCGACGACAAGGACTCTGATGGGAAGGGTCATAGGACACCCACCACGTTTGGCGCACTGCGGGGTGTGGTGTCCGCATTGAACGGCAGACGCACAGAGATCGTCGTGCCTCCGATTGTGGACTCCTTCACCTTCGCTTCGCCGCCATGGCGATGAGCGATCCGTTCCACGAGCGTTAGTCCGATGCCCCTGGTAGACGCGACCAGACCTGGGGTGGGGCTTTTCGTCGAGAACCCTGGCGCAAACACCTTGGTCCGCAGTTTTTTGGGGATACCTGGACCATCATCGGATACCTCGATCTTGATACACCCACTGTTTTCCGCCACCAGGACGCTGACGGTGGAGCCTGACGCGCACGCTTCGGTGGCGTTATCAACGAGGTTTCCCAATACCGTCAGCATGTCATCCCGAAGCGCCTCGGCGCTGACGTGCGCCTTAAGCGGGGCAAGTGTGGACGCGGGGTCGAGCTCGAGATTGATTCCGCGCTCGTGTGCACGCATCTGCTTCACGAGCAGGAGTGCGGCGATTTCAAGGTCGCGAATTCCACTCTCGCTCGTCACGCTGGAAAGTGTTCCTCCTTCTCCGACGCGTTCAATGAACGATACGGCTTCGGAAACATGGCCTAACTCGAGGAGGCCGCTGATTACGTGGAGCTTGTTCGCGAAGCCGTGAGCTTGGACCCGGAGCCCGTCGGCGAGGTCGTGCGCACCGTCGAGGTCTCTCATCAGTGCGTGCAGCTTGGTGTTGTCTCGGAGAATGAACACGGAACCCAGCAGGCGGTCACCGATTCGTGCAGAGTCGCACTGAACCAACAGCACGCGTTCGCCCGCAAGCACGAGTCGTTGGCGTGACTCTTCGTCATCGAGCATGTGCACGAGCTCGTCGCTCAACACTTCTGAAGCTGGCTGTCCGACGATGCTGTTCTGATTAGCAAGGCCAAGCAGGTGTGCCCCAGCGTCGTTGATGAGGGCGACTCGTCCATGCTCGTCCAAAGCGACAAGTCCTTCACGCATCCCGTGCAGCATGGCTTCGCGCGCCTCGAGCAGTCCGACAATTTCGTCGGGTTCAAGGCCGTAGATGCGTCGGCGGATCACCGACGTGACCCAGGCCGCGCCGACCACGCCGAAGGCAGCAGCGACACCGATCGTGACGAAAAGCAATGCAGAGCTGCCGAGAAAATCGCTGCGCAGATCTGACTCAAGAATCCCAACAGATACGGCGCCGACGATTCGGTTTCCATCAGTAATCGGAACCTTGACGCGCCACGATTCGCCGAGGGTGCCTGTCTGGGTGCCGACGTATATTTCTCCAGCGAGCACACCTGACGGATCGGTGGAAACTTGCTTGCCAATTCTCTCGGGGTTCGGGTGGGACAAACGAATACCGTCATCGTCGACCACAACGATGTACGTCACGTCTGATGCCTCGCGTACGACCTCGGCGATGGGCTGAACGGTTTCACTTGGCTGCGTGTCATCGAGTGCGTCGATGATCGCAGGCAGCGTGGCGACAGACTGAGCGACTGCGATCATGCGATCGCGATAGGCCTCGCGAAGTTGTTGTTGCTGCAGCCATCCGGCAACGAAACCTGTTCCCAGCACCGCGACGAGCACGATTGCCAACTGCAAGAGCAGCAATTGTGTACGAAGCTTCATCGACCTGGCCACCCGACTAGTGTGCACGAAATTACGCGCTGGTCGTGGCAATCGAGGATCCCATTTTGGGTACAGAACGACCAAAACATCCACTATGTCCGCATCGTTCCGTTATCGCTCAGCGCTCCCTAGCGTGTGAGGCGTGCTGCGGCCAGCCCGTTGACACATCCGTTTAGCTCAAGGAGGAGCAATGCGCATTTCTGCACGTTCACAGCAATCATCATGGCGGCACGGGGCAATTACCGTTGTCGCTGGCCTGTCAGCTCTCAGCCTCGTCGGCTGTGCGACCGGTTCGGCAACATCAGACTCAGGCGGCGAGCCTGCCGCGTTGTCGTCCGTGAACATTATTGTCCCGGCAGATCCTGGAGGTGGATGGGATCAGACTGGCCGGGCGCTTGCGGAAGTCGGTACAAGTGAGGGGTTGATTAGCTCCGCGCCTGTTACCAACATTGGCGGCGCTGGTGGCACGATCGGACTGTCTTCCCTAGCGAATGAAAAAGATCCGATCACTCTCATGCTCACCGGCTTCGTGATGGTTGGTGCGGTGGAGACCAACAGCTCCGAAGTACGTCTGGAACAAACGACGCCGATTGCTCGTCTCACCGAAGAAGCCGGAGTGATTGTGGTGCCGAAGTCATCGCCGTACGAGACGCTCAGCGATCTCGTCGATGACATGATCGCCAATGGTAAGAACGTCTCGATTACGGGCGGTTCTGCTGGAGGCGTCGATCACATCTTGGCCGCGCAACTCTTGAAGGAAGCCGGTCAAAGCGCCAGCGAAATCAACCAGAAACTCAACTACATTCCGAATGCGGGAGGTGGCGAGGCTGTCACTTTGCTTCTGGGAAATAAGGTTTCCGCAGGAATTTCGGGAGTGAGCGAGTTCGCTGAGCAGGTCAAGGCGGGCGAGCTTCGTGCGCTTGCGGTGTCGAGTGCTGTACCAAGCGAGCTTCTCCCCGATGTTCCTACGATCATCGACTCGGGCTATGACCTTGAAATCACCAATTGGCGAGGCGTTCTCGCGCCGGGCGGAATTTCGGACAGTGAGCGTCAGCAGCTGATTGACCTTGTGACAAAGATTGCCGAAAGCGACGCCTGGAAGGAAACGCTTGATTCCAAGGGATGGACCAACGCATTCTTGGCCGGCGACGAATTCGACGATTACGTCACTCAAAACATCACCGATGTCACCGCTGTTCTCAAAGACATTGGGCTCATCGGTTAGTTCATGACATCTCCACAGTCAGGCTCGTCCGGCGCTTCGGCGCCGGGCGAGCCCCACTCCGTTTCCGAAAGCAATTCAGGCCGACGCACTCCGATTGGTGAGTATCTTTTCGCTGCTCTTGCAGCGGGTATCGGAATCTACGTACTTATTGCGGCCAACTTCATCCGAATTCCTATCTCAAGTAACACGCTGGGCCCGCGATCGTTCCCTTATCTAGTGGGGGCGTTGTTGTTGTGCGCCGGCATCGCAGTTTTTGTTGGTGTGCGTAGGGGGCGCCTTGGCGAGGCTGAGGAGGGCGAAGACGTCGATAGTTCGTCTGAAACTGACTGGGTGACGGTCGGCAAGCTCATAGCCTTCTTTACCGCACATGCCTATCTCATTCAGTTCATTGGATGGCCCCTTGCGGCAGCTGTGCTGTTTGCCGGAGCAGCATGGAGTCTTGGTGCTCGGCGACTCCGCTTGGCGATCCCGATTGCATTAGCCCTCGGCTTCACAATCTACTTTCTCTTCGGTCGGTTGCTTGGACTCTCACTCCCGGCGGGACCACTACTCGATTGGATTCCCTTCTTCTGATGGATAATTTTGGTCAGCTCATGGCGGGCTTCGCGACCGCCCTTCAGCCGGAGTACCTGCTCTACGCATTTTTCGGTGTAGTGGTCGGCACCGCGGTTGGTGTTCTCCCCGGAATCGGACCAGCAATGACCGTGGCGCTGTTGCTCCCGATCACCTACACGCTGGATCCCACAGCGGCACTTATCGTGTTTGCGGGGATCTACTACGGCGGAATGTACGGGGGATCGACGACCTCGATTCTTCTCAATACACCGGGAGAATCGGCGTCAATCGTCACCGCGCTCGAAGGCAACAAGATGGCAAAGAAGGGTCGCGGCGCAGCAGCGCTGGCGACAGCTGCAATCGGATCCTTTATTGCAGCCAGTGTTGCCACAGTTGGATTGACTCTTGTGGCGCCGATTCTGGCGCGTTGGGCGGTCACGCTTGGGCCGCCGGATTACTTCGCGCTCATGATCGTTGCGTTCACTACGGTTGGCGCGCTCATGGGGAAGTCCGTTTCACGCGGAATGCTGTCGCTGGGCCTTGGGCTTTTCTTGGGACTCGTGGGCACTGAGGTCCTCACGGGCCAGCAGCGGTTCACCGGCGGGGTCCCTGTTCTTGCCGATGGAATCGACGTGGTTCTGATCGCTGTCGGCCTTTTCGCTGTAGGAGAATCTCTCTACGTAGCTTCTCGGCTCAAGTCTGGTCCGGTTGCTCTGATCCCGGTAACCAAGGGGTGGCGCAACTGGATGAGCAAAGAAGACTGGGCGCTGTCCTGGCGTCCGTGGTTGCGCGGCACGGCAATCGGTTTTCCAATTGGCACCATTCCCGCTGGCGGAGCCGACGTCGCAACCTTCCTCTCTTACGCTGCGGAGAAGCGGTTGGCCAAGAAAGACAGAAAAGCGGCGTTTGGAAAGGGAGCGATTGAAGGAGTTGCTGGCCCCGAATCGGCCAACAACGCCGCTGCCGCGGGGGTGCTTGTTCCCCTGCTGACTCTGGGACTGCCCACTACAGCCACGGCGGCAATTATTCTGTCGGCATTCCAGTCGTACGGAATCCAACCGGGACCGCTGTTGTTTCAGAACCAGAGTGCTCTCGTCTGGGCCTTGATCGCGAGTCTGTATATCGGCAACATCATGTTGCTCGTGCTCAACCTCCCGCTCGTCGGCATCTGGGTGAAAGTGCTCCAGGTGCCGCGCCCGTATCTTTACTCTGGCATCCTATTATTCGCCGCTCTCGGTGCATTCGCGATGAACTTCAACTACCTCGATGTTCTGATTTTGCTGGTCGTGGGCCTCGTCGGTTTCCTCATGCGACGCTTCGGATATCCTGTAGCGCCGATGGTCATCGGTGGAATTCTTGGCCCAATGGCCGAGACTCAACTGCGCAAGGCGCTCGCCATCAGTCAAGGTGATCTCAGTGCGTTGGTGACGAGTCCGTTCGCGGCGGTCGCCTACGTTTCACTCGTCGCCTTCCTCGCGCTTGGCCTGTTTCTCAAGCATCGCCAGCTGCGGATGGAGAGCGAACCCGTCGATGCTGACGAAGTTAGTGCCCCGTAGTGGGAATATCCGGGAACTCTTTTTGATTACAGACTATGTACTCACAACACATATACAGATGGAATTAGCTACAGTTTCACCACGGTAAGCTTTTTTATCACTGAACATTAAGGGAGGGTCCAATGGTTCTAGTCCGTCAAGAAATCGGTGACGTTCTCCGTGACGTGCGCCTGCAAAAGGGACGCACCCTTCGTCAGGTCGCAAGCAAAGCGAGCGTTGCCCTCGGATACCTCAGTGAGGTTGAGCGGGGCCAAAAAGAGGCCAGCTCAGAAATTCTTGCTTCGGTGGCCGAAGCCCTCGATACTCCGATCTCCGTAATCATGCGTGAGGTTGGCGATCGTCTCGCCGTTATTGAAGGCGCAACGATGATCCCCGATACTCTGCCCGATGAGCTCGTTGCCGAGTTCGATTCGACCTTGGTTTCGCGCTAAATAGCGCTCCTCGAATGCCTCGCTCCTCTCGGAGTGAGGCATCCGTTGCTTAAGCCAGGCGAGCATAGGGTGGTTGCATGCGAGTGAGTGAGTTTTGGACGGCTGTCGCCGACGAGTTTGGCGAACCCTATGGCCAGGTGCTCGTGAATGATCAGGTGCTGGGTTCTGTCGGCAGTGTCACTGCCGCCCAAGCGCTATCTCGCGGCGTTCCCGCACGCCAGGTGTGGACTGCGCTGTGCGATGCGATGGATGTACCGTCGGAGCGCCGCTACGGTGTTGGGCAACGCGAACCCAAGAATCAGTAGTTTCGCGCCCGCGTGGCGCGTTCGAACATTTGTTCGATATTGCTAGGCTTCTCCCTAACACCCAATCGAATACAACTTTTGGGTGAACACCGCACGTCACTTCTGACGGAATGTCAGAGCAGACACGTAACGTGGCGTTTAGTAACACAGCCTTTGTCGGGAGGTTGCGGACCTTGCACTATCGGTCCACACGAATCGCGACAGCCTATGGGCAGCAACCTACGACCAATGGAGAAGATGTAATGCCATCAGCAGCAGACCGCGAGAAGTCCCTCGAGACGGCTCTCGCTCAAATTGACCGCCAGTTCGGCAAAGGCTCGGTTATGCGCCTCGGCAGTGATGAGCGCGCTCCGGTTGAGGTTATTCCCACCGGCTCAATTGCTCTTGACGTCGCGCTGGGTATAGGCGGGCTTCCCCGGGGTCGTATCGTCGAAATCTACGGCCCGGAGTCCTCAGGTAAGACCACGCTTACGTTGCACGCGATTGCTAATGCTCAGCGCAATGGCGGCATTGCCGCGTTCATCGACGCCGAGCACGCGCTCGACCCGGAATACGCTGCGAAGCTTGGCGTAGATATTGATGCCCTGTTGGTTTCCCAGCCCGACACCGGAGAGCAGGCGCTTGAAATCGCCGACATGCTGGTGCGAAGCGGGTCCATTGACCTCATCGTTATCGACTCGGTTGCGGCTCTTGTTCCCCGTGCAGAAATTGAAGGCGAGATGGGTGACACGCACGTTGGTCTTCAGGCTCGACTCATGTCACAGGCCCTGCGCAAGCTCACCGGTGGCCTCAGTCAGACCAACACCACCATGATCTTCATCAACCAGTTGCGTGAAAAGATCGGTGTCTTCTTCGGTAGCCCCGAAACTACTGCTGGCGGTAAGGCGCTCAAGTTCTATGCTTCCGTTCGGCTCGACATTCGCCGCATCGAAACGCTGAAGGACGGCACGGATGCTGTGGGTAACCGCACTCGGGTAAAGGTCGTCAAGAACAAGATGGCTCCGCCGTTCAAGCAGGCGGAGTTCGACATTCTTTATGGCATCGGAATCTCTCGCGAAGGCAGCCTCATCGACTTCGGCGTGGATCATGAGATCGTGCGCAAATCGGGCGCCTGGTACACCTACGACGGCGATCAACTTGGTCAAGGTAAAGAAAAGTCTCGTGCATTCCTGCTCCAAAACCCGGCCATTGCGCTGGAGATCGAGCAGAAGATCATGCGCAAGCTCGGCGTGGGTGCAGAAGCGAAAGCAGCAAACGCGAGCGAGGCGAAAGCCGTCGCTGATGCAGCAGTGAAGGCTGAAAAGGCGGAGAAAGCTGCAAAGGCCAGTGCCAAGGCTGACGGGCCAGTGCTGCCGGTAGCAGACAAAGCAACCGAGCCACTCAAAACAGCCGTAGGCCAGTAGGTTCAGCCATGACTACCTCCGACGACGACTACCTCGCACCCGTCATCAATCTGTTTGGCGACCGTTCTGGCACCAAACACACCGAGAAGCGAGAGACAGCTTCGTCGTCGGAGGAATCATCAGCGTTCTACTCGAGCGCCGACGTAGCTGAAACCTACGCTTGGGCGGATTCACCCACGGATACACGCGCTTACGGTGACGCTGACGCAGTTGCGGAGACAGAAGTGGGCATGGATGCGGAGGCGCCGGTGGTCGCGGTGGCGCCCGTTCGTGCGCTCCCGACCATGGCTGACTTCAGATCACTGCAACACGACGAACATTCGCGAGAAGCGGATGCTGTGCAGCCGGAAGCGGAGCCAGTTCACGCGCCGTCGAAGGCGCAAAGACGGCAAGCGCGCGACGGATTTTCAGAGCTAAGTCGCGTCAGTATGCGTGCGCTAGCCCGGCGAGGCATGTCGTCACATGAGATGACGCAGTTTCTGGGCACCCGAGAATTCGATTCAGAAGACATCGACGGTGAAATCGAGCGGTTAGAAAGCTGTGGCCTACTCGACGACGCTGCGCTTGCGGAGACGCTTACGCAAACGCTGCGTGACCGCAAAAAGCTTGGAGCCTCAGCCATCCGCGCCGAACTGCGACGCCGTAAAATCGACCAAGAACATATTTCTGCCGTGCTCGATGATGATCGAGACGAAGAGCAAGAGCGCGCGACCGAGATCGCACTCAAACGTGCCCCTCAGCTTCGCTCGCTCGATGGCGTCACTGCGAAGCGACGGCTCACCGGCTTCCTTATGCGCAGGGGCTACTCTGGCGCTGTCGTCTCAGCAGCAGTGACCGCAGCGCTTGCGCCTGGGGCTGGCGAATCCTCTGGCGGCCCCGTCTTTCGCTAGAGCACCGTCAAACCGAGACGCCTCGGAGGCTTAAGGTGGAAGACATGATTGATGAAAAACTGGCCACCCCGCGCAGCTACGAGGTGCGCACCTACGGGTGCCAGATGAATGTGCACGACTCCGAACGACTCAGCGGCTCTCTTGAAGCGGCCGGATATATCCGAGCGACCGAGGGTCAAGCAGACGTCGTCGTCATCAACACCTGCGCGGTTCGCGAGAACGCCGACAACAAGCTCTACGGCAACCTCGGCATGCTCGCCAGCGTCAAAAAAGAACACGATGGCATGCAAATCGCCGTTGGCGGATGCCTCGCCCAAAAAGACAAGAACGTCATCCTCGAAAAAGCACCCTGGGTCGATGTGGTGTTTGGAACCCACAATATGGGTTCACTGCCTGCTCTACTCGAACGCGCCCGCCACAACGAAGAAGCACAACTCGAGATTCTCGAGTCACTCGATGTATTTCCCTCCACGCTCCCCGCCAGGCGAGAATCCACTCACAGTGCCTGGGTGTCAATCTCAGTAGGCTGCAACAACACCTGCACGTTCTGCATCGTTCCCGCGCTGCGCGGCAAAGAGAAAGATCGACGCCCCGGTGACATCCTCGCTGAAGTGCAAGCCATCGTCGACGACGGCGCCATCGAAGTAACTCTGCTCGGGCAGAACGTCAACTCCTACGGTGTTGAGTTCGGCGATCGCCAAGCATTCAGCAAGCTCCTGCGCGTCGTCGGAGCAATCAAAGGCCTCGAACGCGTGCGCTTCACTAGCCCTCATCCGGCAGCATTCACCGACGATGTCATCGACGCCATGGCAGAGACGCCCAATGTGATGCCGCAACTCCACATGCCGCTGCAGTCGGGATCAGACCGCGTGCTTAAGGCCATGCGCCGCAGTTACCGGTCGACCAAATTCCTTGGCATCCTCGACCGAGTTCGCGCCCAGATGCCGCAGGCCGCGATCACCACAGACATCATCGTCGGCTTCCCGGGCGAGACCGAAGAGGACTTCCAAGAAACCTTGCGCGTAGTGGAAGAGTCGCGCTTCGCCTCGGCGTATACATTCCAGTATTCCATTCGACCGGGGACCCCCGCAGCCACTATGGACGACCAGATCCCCAAAGAGATCGTTCAGGAGCGCTACGAACGACTCGCGTCGCTCCAAGACCGCATCTCACGCGAAGAGAACGACAAACAGATCGGTCGCACCGTGCAGGTCATGGTCACCGCTACCGAAGGGCGCAAGCAGGCCGAGACCGCTAGGCTTTCAGGCCGCGCTGAAGACTCGCGACTAGTTCACTTTGATATTCCCGAAGGCAGTGCCGTGCCCCGTCCCGGGGATGTCGTCACGCTGACGATCACTGAAGCTGCAGCCTTCCACCTCGTTGCCGACACTCCCGCCGGCGGTGCGCTCGACATTCGTCGCACCACCGCAGGTGACGCGTGGGATCGCGCGCAAGCCGAATCCTGCGGAGTGCCAACGAGCTCCGCAACAAGCGACGCCGGTCCGCGCGTATCGCTCGGGCTCCCGACAATCCGTGTCTCGACAACGCCGATCTATGACCCCACAGACTCCCTCCGCTGAGCCTGACAGCGCAGCCCACGACCTCATCGTTATTGTGGGTGCAACAGGCACCGGCAAGTCAGAGCTCTCACTCGACCTTGCCGAAGCACTCGCGCAACAAGGAACACCTGCGCAGATCGTCAACGCTGATGCGATGCAGCTCTACCGCGGAATGGATATCGGTACAGCCAAGCTCCCTGTCGCCGAACGCCGCGGCATCCCGCATCATCTGCTCGACGTGCTTGACCCCACCGACGATGCCAGCGTCGCCCAATATCAGTCAGAAGCTCGCGCGATCATCAGCGAGATCCAAAGTGCTGGGCACGTGCCGATCTTGGTCGGAGGCTCTGGTCTTTACGTGTCGAGCGTCATCCAGGACTTCCAGTTTCCGGCCCGCGATCCTCAGGTTCGGGCACGACTCGAGGCCGAGCTAGAAGAACTTGGCGTTGGCATCCTGTTCCAACGCCTACGCGAACTGGATGCGGATGCAGCGGAATCTATCGGTGCGAGCAACGGCCGCAGAATTGTTCGTGCTCTGGAAGTCATCGAGATCACGGGCAAACCATTCGGTGCCGGACTGCCTGAAGAACAAAAGCTGTGGACGCCGGCACACATCTTCGGCATCGCCGCTCCCCGCGATGAACTAGTCCCTCGACTCAATGAACGTGTTCGCCGCATGTGGGATTCGGGGCTTCTCGATGAGGTTCGCGAGCTTCGCCCACACGGCTTGGGCATCACGGCGGCCCGCGCTATCGGGTATGCCCAAGCGATCGAACAGTTGGATGGCACGCTCACCGAGGCAGAGGCAATCGAACAGACAGCGGCTCTCACTCGTCGCTATGCGCGGCGCCAGGTCGGCTGGTTCAAACGCTACGACCAGTGCCATTGGCTCCAGTACGACGACCCTGAGCGTGCGCGGCGTGCTCTGGCGATCGTGATGGGGGAGAATGGTCACCATGGCGACGCTTAACTTCACTAAAGGTCAGGGAACCGGCAACGATTTCGTTCTGTTCGCTGATCCCGACGGCGAGCTCGATCTCACCCCTCAGCAGGTTGCGGCTATCTGCGATCGCCGTTTCGGTGTGGGTGCCGATGGAGTTATTCGTGCGGTTCGCTCACGCAATATTGACGTGGGAGCTGTGGCGCTAGCCGAAGATGCCGACGCAGAGTGGTACATGGATTACCGCAATGCCGACGGAAGTATCGCTGAAATGTGTGGCAACGGCATCCGTGTCTTCGCGCACTATCTCGCCGAAAACGGATTCGTTGATTTCGAGCCGGGCGACACCTTGCCGATTGGTACGCGCAGCGGAGTGCGCGATGTGCAGCGCAACATGGCCGGCTATCAGTCAGATATGGGCCGTTGGGCGCTAGACGGCGGCGAGCCGATCGTTCGTGCCAAAGAACTTGACGTCGCTCGTCCTGGCCTCGGTATCAACGTTGGCAACCCCCACGTCGTTGTCGCGTTGGCTGAGGAAGGTGAGCTTGATCGTGTAGACCTCAACTACATCCCCATCATTGACCCCCTGCCAGAAAATGGCGCGAACGTTGAGTTCGTTGTTCCGGCAGAGCCGATGGTCAAAGACGGAGTCGGTTCGATTCGGATGCGCGTGCATGAGCGAGGCAGCGGTGAGACGCAATCGTGTGGCACAGGGGCTGTTGCGGCAGCGCTTGCCATTCGTCACTACGCGGGCCCTAACGCGCCGCACCAGTGGCGAGTTACCGTTCCTGGCGGCACAGTCGTTGTGCGCATGTTCCCGACGGAGGATGGCGAGCATGTGTCGCTCAGCGGACCCGCCGAGCTGGTCTACACCGGCAGCCTCGAACTGGACTAGCGGGTACTCGCGCGGCCGAGCGTGCCTGAACGGCAGCGTCCGGAAGCATCCACGCCGCTTGAGCGGACGAGGGCCCGACTAGCTGGCTTCTGTTGCGCGTTTGTGTGCCCGGAGCAGGCGGTATCCCTTGCTGATTGCGGCACGGCTGAACGTGAAGTCGTCGGGGAACGCGGATTCCATCCAGCGGTGCAACGAATCTGAGCCCAGATTGCGTTGAACGACGAGCCAGGCATCCGCATCCATTTCGAGCCTGGGAAGCCAAGTTTCGAGAATGTTGTGCAGCTCGGTCTTGCCAACACGGATGGGCGGGTTCGACCAAATAGACATAAACGTTATGTCTTCGGGAACATCCTGGGGCAGAACCGCGTTAATATTGGGTATGGACAATTTCTCGGCGTTTGCGCGCACCAGATCCAGTGCGCGCTCGTTGACGTCGATCGCCCACACCGTTGCATGAGGTGACTCGAGGGCAAGGGTGAGCGCCATCGGACCCCAACCGCACCCGAGGTCAAGCAAGTTACCTCCCGGAGGAGGCGCTGGCACGTTCGACAAGAGAACTTGGGTTCCCGCGTCAATGTGTGCGGGGCTGAAGATCCCATTTGACGTGACAAGTTCGCGCTCGATACCAGCAATGGTCGCGTGAATCGTCCGCAACTTGAGATCACTCTCGGGTGTTGACGAGAAGTAATGCTCGTTAGCCATGAACAGAACTTACCGAAAACTAGAGAAGTAGGGTTAACCCAATGACGCGAAACACGACAGAAACCAGTATCGAGGCCAACAACGGCGACGACGCCGAGCGTTCCGTCGACCGCGTACTCGCCAGCGAAGGTTCCGACCATGCCGCGGTGACGCGCTTCGGTTCCGGTACATCTGGCGCGCAAGCGCTCCAATCGGATGCTCACTACGAGTCCGATCGAGACGGCGACCAGTTTGATCGAGACGATCGTCACGCGCTGAAGCGTGTTCGAGGTCTCTCAACGGAACTCGAAGATGTCACCGAGGTCGAATACCGCCAGTTGAGGATTGAGAACGTTGTTCTCATCGGGATCTACGGTCAGGGCTCTCTGAGGGATGCGGAGAATTCGCTTCGCGAGTTGTCGGCTCTAGCGGAGACAGCGGGCGCAGTGGTGCTTGACGGCCTCTTGCAGAGCCGTTCACATCCCGACCCGAGCACATACTTCGGTAAGGGCAAAGCAATCGAACTGCGAGACGTGGTGGCGGCCACGGGCGCTGACACAGTGATCGCCGATACGGAACTCGCTCCGAGTCAGCGTCGCGCCCTCGAAGATGTTGTTGGTGTGAAGGTAATCGACCGCACAGCCGTCATCCTCGACATTTTCAGCCAACATGCGACAAGTCGCGAAGGTAAAGCGCAAGTTGAGCTTGCTCAGATGGAATACCTGCTTCCGCGACTGCGCGGTTGGGGTGAATCGATGTCTCGTCAGGCCGGTGGCCAGGTCGGTGGCGCTGGTGCTGGTATGGGTAGCCGTGGTCCAGGTGAAACCAAGATTGAGCTCGATCGCCGCCGCATCCACACACGCATGGCGCGTTTGCGCAAGCAGATCAAGGGTTTCGCGCCTGCTCGCGAAGCGAAGCGTGCCAACCGTGACCGTTTCGAGGTTCCCAGCGTCGCAATCGCCGGCTACACGAACGCGGGCAAGTCGAGTCTGCTCAACCGTCTGACTCGTGCCGGCGTGCTGGTCGAAAACGCCCTGTTCGCGACGCTAGACGCCACTGTGCGGCGCTCAGCGACATCCGATGGTCGACTGTTTACACTGAGCGACACGGTTGGCTTTGTGCGCAACCTGCCGCATCAGTTGGTCGAGGCATTCCGTTCGACACTCGAAGAAATCGGGCAGTCAGATGTCATCGTGCACGTTGTTGACAGCTCGCATCCCGATCCCGGCGCTCAGCTGAGCACGGTGCGCGATGTCATCGGTGAACTCGGTGCTCGCGACATTCCCGAAATCGTCGTGTTCAACAAGAGTGACCTAGCGGATGACGACCAGCGGCTGCTGATTCGTGGCCTTGAGCCGACGGGAATCTTTGTTTCTGCCCGCTCAGGTGAGGGCATCGACGAGCTCAACGCGCGCATCGCGGAGCTGCTGCCAGCTCCCGAGGTCGAGGTAACTCTGCTCGTGCCCTATGACCGCGGTGAAGTCATTTCCCGTCTGCATGTGCAGGGTCGTGTGCTCTCGACTGACTATCGCGAGGACGGCACGTTGGTGAACGCGCTCGTGCACCCGGCACGACTTCCGGAGCTCGAGGAGTTTGTGACTAGCGCTTCCTAGTTAGTGCTTAGTGCTTAGCGCTGAGTGCTTAGTGCTGAGCGCTTCTTGGCGCCGGAACCACGAGGCCTAGAGGGCGCGCAGCACAGTGACGACTTTGCCGAGCACTGTCGCGTAATCGCCAAGGATCGGCTCAAAGTTGGAATTGCGGGGGAGCAGCCAGGTGTGTCCGTCGCGCTGGCGGAAGACTTTCACAGTTGCTTCTTCGTCGAGCATTGCGGCAACGATGTCGCCGTTTTCGGCAGTCTGCTGTTGACGCACAACCACCCAGTCACCGTCGCAGATCGCGGCATCAATCATGGAATCTCCGACAACCTTCAGCATGAAGAGGTCGCCCTTGCCGACGAGTTGGCGGGGGAGAGGGAACACCTCTTCTACATGCTGCTCTGCGGTGATCGGAATACCGGCGGCGATGCGGCCGACGAGAGGGACCATGGCTGCATCACCCATTGATGCGCTGATCGTGCTCGATTCATCGACCGCGCTTGGCACGTCGATGAGTACTTCGATTGCCCGCGGACGGTTGGGGTCGCGCCGAACGTAGCCGCTGAGCTCAAGCTGGTTCAGCTGGTGGGTAACGCTCGACAGCGAAGAGAGGCCAACGGCATCCCCGATCTCGCGCATGCTCGGTGGGTATCCCTGAGTGGCAACGGCTCGTTGAATCATTTCGAGGATTGCGAGTTGCTTCGCGCTCAGGCTGGTGCGCCGCCGGGTGCCACGTTGTGTGGCGTCACCGCGTGGGGCTGTTGAGTCAGTCACGATTCCTCGATTTCTGCCACGGACGATTCCAATGTCAGTGGCTCATTCGAAACTGTATCCGCACAAGAAGCCAAAAACAAACATTTGTTCGAGTGTCGCAGAGCAATGTCAGTGGCTTGTTCGAATATGTACTTGAAATTAGAACAATTCGAATGTATGTTCGGAACACAGCTTCGCACCCGGCCCTCCCGGCCGAGAGTCGGGTGCGAGAACCCCTAGAGGAGAGAATGATGTCAACTGCAGTGATTGCACCCAACGCGGTAGCCCGTGCTCGGCAGTCCGCACCGCGTCTTCGCCTCACCACGCGTGGCCGTGTCGTTCTTATGACGCTCGCGGCCACGCCGTTGGTTATTGCTGCTCTGATGTTTTCGCTCAACGGCGGCGATGCAGCCGCAACGCTGGAGTCAAACGAGAACGCGTTTGTCTATGTTGATGTCACAGCGGGGCAGTCGCTCTGGAATATCGCTGAGACGCACGCGCCAGGTCACGACCCTCGCGAGGTTGTCGCCCAGCTGATCGAGCTCAACCAACTGCCGTCCGCCGACGTGTTCGCCGGCCAACAACTCGCGATCCCCGCCAGCTTTTCTGGATAGAGGATCTGGTCTGCGGCTCTGGCTAGATATTGTGCCTAAGATGCTGTGGCTTCCTGAAGCCGCGCGTGCAGCTAGAGACTCGTCTGCATCTAGCATTGTGGAGTGACTTCGCTTTCAGATCTCCCCATCCGTGATGACCTTCGCGGTCTCAAGCCCTACGGCGCACCCACCGATCCGGTGAGCATCCAACTCAATGTCAACGAGAACACGCATCCGATCCCCGAAGCGGTTGCCACAGACATCGTGACGGCGCTGGCGAAGGCCGTGATGACCGCGAATCGCTACCCCGATCGCGAATTCACCGAGCTGCGCGAAGCACTCGCTGCCTACCTCGGACACGGACTCACCGCCGAGAACATCTGGGCGGCTAACGGCTCAAACGAAGTCCTCCAGCAAACGCTTCAAGCGTTTGGCGGTCCTGGGCGCCGCGTCCTCGGCTTCCCACCCACTTACTCGATGCACCCGATCATTGCCTCAGGAACCGGAACCGAATGGGTCACCGCATCTCGAGACGCTGCCTACGACCTCTCGCCCGAGACCGTCGTCGCTGCAATAGCTGAGCTCAATCCCGACGTAGTTTTCCTCTGCTCACCGAATAACCCCACCGGCACGCCGGTAGGCAACGCGACAGTTGCTGCAGCCTATGACGCCACCGACGGCATTGTGCTGGTCGACGAAGCCTACGCAGAGTTTTCCGACCGCGAATCGGCGCTCACGCTGCTCGAAGGTAGGCCCCGCCTGATCGTCTCGCGCACCATGAGTAAAGCTTTCGCGTTCGCTGGTGCTCGCGTGGGCTACTTGGCAGCAGATCCAGCCATCGCCGACGCGCTGCGACTGGTCCGGCTGCCGTATCACCTCTCCGCATTGACCCAGGCTGCCGCGGTTGCCGCTCTAGCTCATGCACCCGAAATGCTCGCGATGGTCAACGAGATCAAAACCCAGCGCGATCGCATGAGCGCTGGGCTCTCAGCGCTCGGATTCACGCCGGTGCTGAGCGAGGCAAACTTTGTGCTGTTTGGCAACGTTGCAGAGCCTCAGGAGTTATTCCACAAGTTATTGATTCAAGACATCCTGATCCGCGACGTCGGCATCCCGAACCACTTGCGAGTCACTGCCGGCACTGAAGCAGAGACCACGGCTTTCTTGGATGCGATGGCCGACCTCCGAGCGCTCGGTAGAGTTGAGCAATGACTTCACAGCGCACCGCGACGATCACGCGCGAAACCAGCGAGTCGAGCATCGAGCTCTCGATCAACCTCGACGGCACCGGCACCTCATCCATAGATACGAGCGTGCCCTTCTATGACCACATGTTGACGGCATTCTCGAAGCACTCGCTGATCGATCTCACCGTGAAAGCGACTGGCGATACTCACATCGACGTGCACCACACGGTAGAAGACATCGGCATTGCGTTGGGACTCGCGATCAAGCAGGCTCTCGGCGACAAGGCCGGCATCTCACGCTACGGTGACGCGCTTGTACCGCTCGACGAAGCACTCGTTCGCGCCGTCGTCGATGTATCGGGTCGTCCCTATCTTGTGCACACTGGCGAACCGGCCGGTTTCGAGATGCACCTCATCGGTGGACACTTCACGGGCTCCATGGTTCGCCACGTCTTCGAAGCGATCAGTTTCAACGCGGGCATTACCGTGCACATCACTGTTTTGGGCGGGCGCGACCCGCACCACATTGCCGAAGCGGAATTCAAGGCCTTCGCTCGCGCGATGCGCGGCGCCGTCGAGCCTGATGCTCGCGTTACAGGAATTCCCTCGACCAAGGGTGCGCTGTAGTGGTAGCTCCCTCGGTTGTCATCCTCGATTACGGTTCCGGCAACATCCACTCGGCAGCGAAGGCGTTAGAGGCTGCTGGAGCGAACGTTCGGCTCAGCGCGGATCGGTCCGTAGCCGAAGCCGCCGACGGCCTTCTGGTGCCGGGAGTGGGCGCGTTCGCCGCTGTCATGTCGGCACTTGAATCGGTGCGAGGCGGTGCCATCATCGAAAAACGGCTTACCGGAAGCCGCCCGGTGATGGGCATTTGTGTAGGAATGCAGGTTCTGTTTTCGTCGGGCGATGAGCACGGTGTTCAGACCGACGGTCTCGACGAGTGGCCGGGTGTTGTAGAAAAGTTACTCGCGCCAGTTTTGCCCCACATGGGGTGGAATACCGTCGAAACTCCTGACGACACAACCCTGTTCGATTCGATCCGCGACGAGCGCTTCTATTTCGTACATTCATACGCTGCACAGCAGTGGACGCTTGACGTACAGCACCCTTTTCCGCAACCTAAGCTGACCTGGGCCGACCACGGCGGCCGCTTCCTCGCCGCCGTCGAAAACGGGCCCCTGACGGCTACTCAGTTTCACCCAGAGAAGTCAGGGGAAGCCGGAATCCGTCTACTGAACAACTGGTTGAAGACCCTCTGATTTTGCGTCAGTTCGACGTGCACTAGAATTGGATGCTTGTGCGCGGCGTTCCGCGATCAGGTCTTGAGAGAGCAAATCTATGAGCGAGTTCAATAAAACACCCAGCCTCACACTTCTGCCCGCCGTTGATGTTGCTGACGGCAAGGCCGTTCGGCTCACTCAGGGTGAAGCAGGAACCGAGAAGAGCTACGGTGACCCGTGCGCCGCGGCCCATGACTGGGTCGACCAGGGTGCCGAGTGGATCCATCTGGTGGATCTCGATGCTGCCTTTGGTCGCGGCAATAATCAAGCGATGATCAAGAAGGTCATCAAGTCGACGCCGAAGCGCGTCAACATCGAGCTTTCTGGCGGCATCCGCGACGACGAATCTCTTAAAGCTGCACTTGCTACCGGCGCCAAGCGGATCAACCTTGGCACCGCAGCACTCGAGAACCCCGAATGGGCAGCACACGTCATCGCTGAATACGGCGAGGCAATCGCCGTCGGTCTCGACGTTCGCGGTACGACACTCGCCGCTCGCGGTTGGACTCAAGAGGGCGGCGACCTGTGGACGGTCCTCGACCGCCTCGAGTCTGCTGGATGCTGCCGCTATGTGGTCACCGACGTCACCAAGGACGGCACGCTTCAGGGACCAAACATCGAATTGCTTCGCCAGGTAATGGAACGCACTCACCGCCCGGTGATCGCTTCCGGTGGTGTTTCAAGCCTCGATGACCTCATCGAGTTGCGCGAGCTCGTTCCTCAGGGGCTCGAGGGCGCGATCGTCGGAAAAGCACTCTACGCAAAAGCATTTACCTTAGCCGAAGCGCTCGACGTTTCGTCGCAGTAGTGATTCTCTGCATTGGTCGCTGAGATGAACTCGACAGACTCCGCCGGCACTCCCTGGGAGGGCCGCTCTTTCGAGCCAAACCCGGCGCCCGATGACGATGGCACAGCCCCTGCCGCGCTCGTGGCGGTGATTACTCGTTTTCATCAGGGTGACGCAACGGAGGCTAACGTTGTTGACGTCATTCGCGAGTCCCGCCTCCTCATCCCACTGCTCGCAAAAGCAGGGGAGATGGCGACTACCGACGCGGGTCTCACGATCGACAAGACTCAGGAGCTGTCAATCGTGACCGTGACGGGGCCCGATGGGCGCGCGGTCCTGCCGGTATTCAGCTCCGTCGACGCGATGAACAGCTGGAACCCAGAAGCCCGTCCCGTGCCAGCAGCAGGTACCCGTGTGGCGCTTGCGGCTGCGAGCGAAAATACCGACCTAGTGGTTGTTGATCCGCTTAGTGACAGTGAGTTCGTCATCCGTCGACCGGCGTTGTGGTCTATCGCGCAGTCCACAGAGTGGGTTCCGAGCTATTTGCGCGCAGACGTTCGCGACGAATTTGCCGCATCTGCCACAGAAGAGAACAACGTAGCCGAGGTGCAGTTGCTCGCAGGCGATCCCGGTGCGCGACTGCACGGTCCCGAACTTGTCGTTCAGATCGCCATGCGTCCGGGGCTGGATCGTGAGGCTCTCGATGCAGTCATGGACCGGATGCGCGAGCGCTGGGCGTCCTCCGAACTCATCGCACAGTCAGTTGATTCACTGGCGGTGCAGGTAGTTCGTGCGCCTGAGCCGCCGCTCTAGTTGACTGGCCCGGTCCACTTTTCGCCGGGGCCTTGACCAGGAGCATCCGGGAACGTCGATGCTTCGCGGAATGCCAGCTGCAGCGAACGCAGCCCATCGCGGAGCGGTCGAGCGTGGTGATTGCCGATCTCAGGCGCGGCGGCGGTGACGAAACCGGCGAGTGCGTTGATGAGTTTGCGCGCTTCGTCAAGGTCTTTCTCCGACTCGGCATCTGGGCCATCCGAGAGCCCGAGTTTTACGGCAGCGGCGCTGAGCATGTGCACGGCGACGGTGTTGATGACCTCTACCGCAGGCACTTCGGAGATGTCTCGTGCTTCATTGACGTCGTCATTGGTGGGCTCGCTCATGATGTCCTTCGCTTATTGGGGTTCGCTCTGCTATCCTTATGCAGGCCCGGGGCTTGCCCCGGATACGAAAGTGGAGATTCTCCCACCTGTCAACCGCATACAAGGTTACCGGGTAGTTACACCCCGCATAGTTCGCTTGCGGTTCAGAGCGTGTGATCAGTTGTCTGATCGTGCGTATTGTTCCGGATGCTTGCTCCGCAGCTTTAAAGGGTGTTGCAGCGTTCTGCTGCATGACGATCCTCTTTCGTGCCACGGCATCCGCCGAACTGTATCTTGTGAAACGCTCTGTGCATTCGAAGCACACGGTGTACATGAAATGCATCACGAACTGTAAGGAGAACACGCATCAGCGATCCTCGTACCAACGACCGAATCCGAGTCCCTGAGGTCCGTCTTGTCGGACCCGCCGGTGAACAAGTCGGTGTCGTCTCTATTGACGTCGCCCTCAAACTTGCCCAAGAGGCAGATCTTGATTTGGTCGAGGTTGCTCCCAGCTCCAAGCCTCCCGTTGCCAAGATCATGGATTACGGCAAGTTCAAGTATGAAGAGGCGCAGAAGGCGAAAGAAGCTCGTCGCAACCAGACAAACACGATCCTCAAAGAGGTTCGATTCCGTCTGAAGATCGACACCCACGATTACGAAACAAAGCGCAAACGCGCCGAGGGATTCCTCGCCGGCGGCGACAAGGTCAAAGCAATGATCCTGTTCCGTGGCCGCGAGCAGTCTCGCCCCGACCAGGGCGTGCGTTTGCTTCAAAAGTTTGCCGAAGATGTGTCGGAGTTTGGTTCGATTGAATCAACACCGACTATCGACGGTCGCAACATGGTCATGATTATTGGCCCACACAAGACCAAGGCAACAGCTAAGGCTGAAGCCGAGGCCCGCAAGGTAGCTAACAAGAAGCCTCGTGAGGCAGAAGTTCCAGAGAAAGAGGAGAAAGATGCCTAAGCAGAAGACGCACTCAGGCACCAAGAAGCGTTTCAAGATCACCGGTAGCGGCAAGGTCATGAAGCAGCAGGCTGGTATGCGACACAACCTCGAGGTTAAGAGCAGCAAGCGCAAGCGTTCGCTCAACCAGGATCAGGTTGTTGCGCCGCAGGACGCCAAGACCATCAAGAAGCTTCTCGGTAAGTAAAGGGTTTAGGAAATACATCATGGCAAGAGTTAAAAGGGCGGTAAACGCTCACAAGAAGCGTCGGGTTATTCTCGAGCGCGCCAAGGGTTACCGCGGCCAGCGTTCGCGTCTCTACCGCAAGGCCAAAGAGCAGGTCACTCACTCGCTCCTCTACGCATACCGCGACCGTCGCGCCCGCAAGGGTGAATTCCGTCGTCTGTGGATCCAGCGCATCAACGCTGCATCGCGTGCCAATGGCCTCACTTACAACCGTCTTATCCAGGGTTTGAACCTGGCTGGTGTGCAGGTTGACCGTCGCATCCTCGCTGACCTCGCAGTCACCGAGCCCGCCACGTTCGCGTCGCTGGTTGCAACGGCTAAGGCTGCACTTCCTGCTGACACCTCAGCACCGCGTTCGGCTGCATAGGTAGTCGCCATACACATCGTGCAACGGCACGCTGTACTGTCCAATTTGGTCAGCGCAGCGTGCCGTTTCTCGTGTCTGCGCCGAGTGAGTCTAGGGTTAATGACGTGATTGATAACCCGCGCTCACCACGCGTCCGAGCAGTAGCCAAACTGGAGAAGAAGAGCGCCCGGTCTGAGACTGGACTTTTTCTCTTGGAAGGCCCCCAATCAGTCTCTGAAGCCCTCAACTTTCGGCCTGAGCTCCTTGTCGAGCTCTACGCCACTCCTACCGCGCTCGAGCGCCACACTGAGCTCGCGCGGGCAGCTGAGGCGGCGGGCATAGAGGTCGAATTCGTTTCGGAGCAAGTGATCGAGACGATGGCCGACACCGTCACGCCCCAGGGTGTTATTGCAGTGTGCCGCCAGTTCCCCACGTCAGTAAAAGATTTGCTGTCGGGCGGGCCAAAGCTCATCGCAATCCTTGAAGAGGTTCGCGATCCCGGCAATGCGGGAACGATCATCCGTGCTGCGGATGCCGCTGGTGCCGATGGTGTGATCCTGACCGGTCGAAGCGTTGATCTCTACAATCCCAAGGTGGTTCGTGCAACAACGGGTTCGCTCTTCCACCTCCCTGTCGCAATTGGTGTCGAACTTGAAGCAGTCCTTGAGCGTGTTAAGGGTGCCGATCTCCGTGTGATCGCTGCCGATATCAAGGGTGGTGATCTGTTGGCTGCCCGCAAAGAGGGAGTGCTCGATCATCCAACCGCCTGGTTGTTTGGCAACGAGGCTCGTGGCTTGACTGACGAGCACTATTCGCTTGCCGATTGGGTTATCTCTGTGCCGATCTATGGCCATGCTGAGTCGATGAACTTGGCGACTGCTGCGTCAGTGTGCCTCTATGAGAGTGCATTCGCGCAACGCAGCAGCTGATCAGTGTCACGAGCGTGTTACATCTAGGCGTGCCGTTTGACCGTTCTTACGCGGGTGTGGTTGTCTTGCAATATGGCAGCACAGAGCGGTGAACCTCTGGTCGTAGTCGACCATGTCAACAAACATTACGGTGAGCTTCACGTGCTCAAAGACATCACCACCACGATTGGTCGTGGTGAAGTTGTGGTGGTAATTGGGCCAAGCGGATCCGGAAAGTCCACGCTGTGTCGTGCGATCAACCGTCTTGAGACCATCGACGATGGCACCATCGCTATTGATGGAAAAGTTCTACCCGAAGAAGGCGCTGGACTTGCCAAGCTGCGTGCAGACGTAGGAATGGTCTTCCAATCGTTCAATCTCTTTGCGCACAAGACAATTCTCGAAAACGTCACTCTCGGCCCGCGTCGGGTGCGCAAGGTTTCCAAGGCCGAAGCAAACAAGCACGCTATGGAACTCCTCGACCGCGTCGGTATCGGCAACCAGGCATCCAAGATGCCGGCTCAGCTTTCCGGTGGTCAGCAGCAGCGGGTAGCTATTGCGCGTTCGCTGGCTATGGATCCCAAGATCATCCTCCTTGACGAGCCCACTTCGGCACTCGACCCAGAAATGATCAACGAAGTTCTGGATGTCATGGTGCAGCTGGCAAAAGATGGCATGACCATGCTGGTTGTTACCCACGAGATGGGCTTTGCACGCAAGGCCGCCGACCGCGTCATATTCATGGACGAAGGCGAAATTGTGGAAGAAGCTACGCCCGAGCAGTTCTTCACCAACCCCCAATCCCCGAGAGCACAAGACTTCCTCTCGAAAATTCTTACCCACTAACTCAGCGGGTAATCCTCACAGCAACAAGGAGAAAAACATGAGACTCAAAAAAGGTCTAATGATTTCTGCCATCGCCGTGGTCGGTATTCTCGGCCTGAGCGCGTGTGCAGCAGACACCGGGACCACAGATCCCGATGTCGTCGTTCCTGAGTTCGAAGCCGGAACCACAATGGCCGACCTCGCTGACGCGGGCAAGATCACTATCGGTACCAAGTTTGACCAGCCCCTCTTCGGCCTAAAAGGACCGAGCGGAACACCGGTCGGATTCGACGTCGAGATCGGCAAGATTATTGCGGCGTCGCTTGGCATCAGCGAAGACAACATTGAGTGGAAAGAAACAGTTTCCGCTAACCGCGAGACGTTCATCGAGAACGGCGATGTAGATATCGTCATCGCGACGTACACGATCAACGACAAGCGCAAGGAAGTTATCTCCTTCGCTGGTCCTTACTACAACGCTGGCCAGGACATCCTCGTTCTCGAAGGCAACCCCGAGGGCATCACTGGCCCCGAGGACCTCGCAGGCAAAGCAGTCTGCAGCGTTGCTGGTTCTACCTCAGAGAAGAACATCGCTGAGTACGACGTCGACCTCATTACGACCGACACCTACTCGAATTGCCTCGAGCCGCTTCGCAGTGGCAAGGTCATCGCTGTCACCACTGACAACGTGATCTTGGCGGGACTCGCTGACCAGAACGCTGGCGAGTTCGAGGTTCTGAGCAACCCGTTCACCGAAGAGCCTTACGGTATCGGTCTCGGCCTCACCGATGACGAGTTCCGCGACTACATCAACGATGTACTCGAGACCTCGTACTCCGATGGTTCGTGGGATGCGGCTTGGGAATCAACTGCAGGCAAGGTCCTGAAGCTCCCGACCCCTCCCGCTGTAGACCGCTACAGCAACTAGTGTGCTCGGTGCTCGCTCGCGACTATTTCGCGGGCGAGCACCACTCACGCCACCGACCATAATTTTTCAGGAGGCTCTGGATGGACGTCATCATTAACGCGATCGACGCCCTTGTCGACATAACGCCGCTCTACTTTCAGGGCTTTCTTCTGACGCTTGCCCTATTGGGCATCGCGGGTGTCGGGGCGTTTATTCTCGGGCTACTCATTGCGGCGATGCGCATTTCGCCCGTACCTTCGCTTCGCTTATTCGCGACGATCTATACGGAGATACTGCGGAACATCCCACTCCTCCTCGTCCTGTTTTTCTGCGCGTTCGTTCTTCCGATCTTGGGGGTCGAGCTCGACTTCTTCCTTCTCGCAGCTCTTGGGCTCACCCTCTACACGTCGCCGTTCGTGGCGGAGGCAGTTCGATCGGGCTTCAACGGAGTTCCTGTCGGACAGGCGGAAGCGGCCCGCAGTATCGGCATGGGATTCACTCAGACCGTCGGTCTCGTCATCCTTCCGCAGGCTAGTCGCATGGTGGTTCCGCCTCTGATCAACGTCTTTATCGCTCTCACGAAGAACACGTCCGTAGCCGGAGCGTTCTTCGTCAACGAGCTGTTCAAGGCGACGGCCTCCGCCGCACGTGACAACGGAGACGTCGTACTCCTGACTTTGATTTACGCAGCAGCGCTTTACCTGGTCATTACCGTCCCGCTCGGCCTGATAGCCGGAGCGATTGAGAAGAAGGTCATGGTGCTGCGATGAGTACGAGTGTTCTTTACGACGCCCCAGGTCCCAAGACCCGCCGAAACTCCATGATCGCTTCCGTCGTGAGCGCGATCGCCATTCTTGCCCTCCTTGTGTGGGTTTACTTCATTCTTGCGGCGCCACGTATTAGCGCAAACGGCGCCGAGCAGCCTGGCTTGTTCGATCCATCGCGAACCGACATTCTCGGTGACCCCGAAGTCTGGGGTGCATTCGGTCGCGGAGTCCTGAACACGTTGCGGATGGCCGGTGTCGCTGCTGTGCTGGCGATCATTGTCGGCATCCTGTTCTCGTTCGGCCGCACCGCAGCGTCAAAATGGATTCGGATCCCCACTTCTATACTTCTCGAGTTCTTCCGCGGAATACCGCTGCTGCTGCTGATCTTCTTCGTCTTCCTGCTTTTCTCCACTGGCAGCTACTGGGCAGGTGTGCTCGGACTCGGTATCTACAACGGTGCGATCATTGGTGAAGCGTTGCGTGCCGGGATAGGGTCGCTGCCCAAGGGGCAACGTGAAGGTGGACTCTCCGTCGGTCTCACCTCGCTGCAAACCCGCTTCATCATTGAGTTCCCGCAGGCATTCCGGCAGATGTTGCCGATCATTCTTGCGCAGCTCGTTGTGCTTCTCAAGGACACGTCACTTGCCTATGTTGTGGCGTACCCCGAGCTCTCGCGCACCATCAAGGAGTTGCAGAACTTCTACGGAAGCCGCTACCTCTTCACTCTGTTTGCCGTCGGCCTCGTCATTTATCTCGTGATGAATGTGAGCCTGTCGTACATCGCTCGCTACATCGCGAAGCGGAGCGGGCCCAAGGACGGTGCGACGACGCCGGACAAGCCCAAGATTCCTGGTGCCGACGGTACGCGTGCCATTACGATTCCTCGCGGCCACGCCAGCTACGGCGATAACAGCGGTGGTGGCGGCTTCAGCTAAACTCGGTTCTTGTGTCTGAACCCACCCCGATCACAGAACCAGCGGTAACCGCAGCGGTCGATGCAGCCTTGGCTGCGATCGAATCCGCAGCGACAATGGCCGACCTTAAAGCGGTACGCAACGCCCATCTTGGCGAAGGATCGCCACTGGCTGCGTTGAACGCCGAAATGAAAAACGTTCCGCCCGCGGACCGAGCTGCCTCAGGCAAGCTCATCGGTGGAGCCCGTGGTCGTGTCAACGGCGCATTTGGTGCGCGCGAAGCCGAGCTGGCTGTCGCCGAAGAAGAGGCGAAACTTGCGGCAGAAGCGGTGGATGTCACTGCCGTCGCGACTCGCTATGTGAAGGGTGCGCGGCATCCGCTCAGCCTGCTCATGGAACACATGAGTGACCTGTTCGTTGGCATGGGTTGGGAAGTCGCCGAAGGGCCCGAACTCGAGAACGAGTGGTTCAACTTCGACGCGCTCAACTTCGATGAGGACCACCCCGCGCGGGCGATGCAAGACACGTTCTTTATCGAACCGGTCGAGTCGCACTTGCTTCTGCGCACGCACACTAGCCCGGTACAAATTCGGTCGCTTCTCGAGCGCCCGTTGCCGGTCTACGTCGTCGCGCCAGGTCGGGTGTTCCGCACCGATGAGCTCGACGCGACGCACACGCCGGTCTTCCATCAGCTTGAGGGGATTGCGATCGACAAGGGCCTCACGATGGCGCACTTGCGCGGAACCCTCGAGCACCTCGCCCGTGCGATGTTCGGCGATGGCGCTCAGATCCGCCTGCGCCCCAACTACTTTCCGTTCACGGAACCGAGCGCTGAAATGGATGTCTGGCAGCCGAACGCCAAGGGTGGTGCGCGCTGGGTGGAGTGGGGCGGCTGCGGAATGGTCAACCCGAATGTGCTGCGTGCTGCCGGAATCGATCCGGAAGAGTACCAAGGCTTCGCCTTCGGCATGGGTATCGAGCGCACGCTCCAGTTCCGCAATGAAATGAATGACATGCGAGACATGGTTGAGGGCGATATTCGCTTCTCCCAGCAGTTTGGAATGGTGGTCTGATGAAAGTTCCCATGAGTTGGTTGCGGGAATTCGTTGAGATCCCCGCAGATATTACGCACGAGCAGGTTCACGCTGCCCTCGTGAAGGTCGGCTTTGAAGAGGAAGACGTTCACGATTTCGAGATCTCGGGCCCGGTAGTAGTCGGCCAGGTGATCGAGTTCATCGGCGAGCCCCAAACGAATGGCAAGACCATCAACTGGTGTCAGGTGGACGTCGGCGAAACCGAACCCCGCGGAATCGTCTGCGGAGCCCACAACTTTGTTGTCGGCGACAAAGTCGTTGTCACGCTTCCCGGCTCAGTGCTGCCCGGCCCCTTCCCGATCGCTGCACGCAAGACCTACGGCCACGTCTCCGACGGCATGATTGCGTCGACCCGCGAGCTCGGTCTTGGCGACGAGCACGACGGAATCTTGGTGCTCTCAACCCTGGGGCTCGACCCAGAAGTCGGTACGAGCGCCATCGAACTTCTCGGTCTCGACGACTTCGCGGTAGAGATCAATGTCACCCCGGACCGCGGCTATGCCATGTCGATTCGCGGTATTGCTCGCGAATTTGCACTCTCCACCGGTGCGACATTCACCGATCCTGCTGACGCACCGACGATCACTGAGGCCGACGGCTTTTCGGTGGTCATCAACGATGACGCACCCATTCGTGGCCGGGCCGGGGTGCGAGCATTCACTACGCGCGTCGTTCGGAATGTGGATGTCACCAAACCGACTCCTTCGTGGATGATCACTCGGCTGACGCTTGCCGGCATCCGCTCGATCTCGCTAACGGTCGACATCACCAACTACGTCATGCTCGAGCTCGGGCAACCGATTCACGCTTACGATCTCGATCGCGTATCAGGGGGGCTGACGGTTCGCCGTGCATTGGTGGGGGAGACCCTCACCACGCTCGACGACAAGTCACGCAAGCTCGACCCCGAAGACTTACTGATCACCGACGACTCTGGCCCCATCGGCCTTGCCGGCGTGATGGGTGGTGCGAGCACCGAGATTACGGATGCTTCCACCAACGTTCTGATCGAGGCCGCAAACTTTCAGCCGATTTCGATCGCGCGCAGTGCCCGCCGCCACAAGTTGGGTAGCGAGGCATCACGTCGTTTCGAGCGCGGAGTTGATCCACTCGTGGCACCGGCTGCGGCAGCCCGCGTTGTTGGGCTTCTCGTTGAGCTGGGCGGCGGAACAGTCGACTCGCTCGGCAGCGATGTGCCCGCTGCGCACAGCCCAGAGGCGATTGAGCTGCCTGAGACCTATATTGAGGGCCTCATCGGGCTGCGCTATTCGTCTGACGAGATCACCGATTCGTTGACAGCCATCGGTACGACCGTCGAAGTGACCGAAACTGGATGGCGAGTCACGCCGCCGAGCTGGCGCCCCGACCTCGACGACAAGACCACGCTCGCCGAAGAGGTCGCCCGCATTGTGGGCTACGACCGCATCCCGTCGGTGCTTCCAGTTGCGCCTCCAGGCCGCGGACTGACGCGCGCACAACGACTTCGTCGCACCGTGTCGAACAGTTTGGCGTCGGCAGGGCTCACTGAAGTACTGGCCTACCCTTTCATCTCGAAAGCGTCGAACGATCTCTTCGGTTCTCCGCTGGCGGGGGGAGTAGCTGCAATTACTCTCGCGAATGCTTTAGACCCGGATGCAGCATCCATGCGTCGTTCGCTTCTGCCAGGACTTGCAGCGATCGCTCACCGCAACGTGTCACGCGGGCTGACGGATCTCGCTCTCTTCGAAGTGGGAACGGTGTTCTTGCCGGAGGCCGGTCGTGCCTATGGCAGCGGCGATCTTCCCGTGGGCGATGAGCTGCCCACCGAAACCGCGCTATCCGAGTTGCACTCGAGCGTTCCTGCGCAACCGTGGCATGTTGGTGCGTTGTTCGTCGGCGATGCAATCACTCGCCAGCCGGGCCAGCAGGCAGTGGCCCGCGGTCTTGCGGATGCTCTGGCAATAGTGCAGCAGTTGGCTGCCACCATGTTGGTCGAGATCGATGTTGTGACGGGGAGCCACCAGGCGCTACACCCCGGGCGCACTGCGGAACTGCGTGTAGGCGATCAGGTTGTTGGCTACGCGGGCGAGTTGTTGCCTGCGCTGGCGCTTGAGCTAGATCTGCCTCGTGTCGTCGCGGTGCTGGAGCTTGATTTGAGCGTGCTGATTGAGAGTGCAGCGGCGGATGTCGCTGCGATCCCGATTGTGTCCTTCCCTGCGGCTACG
Source organism: Rhodoglobus aureus (assembly GCF_039527955.1). Taxonomy (NCBI): domain Bacteria; kingdom Bacillati; phylum Actinomycetota; class Actinomycetes; order Micrococcales; family Microbacteriaceae; genus Rhodoglobus; species Rhodoglobus aureus. The sequence continues at coordinate 40,731 of NZ_BAAAKW010000069.1, forward strand.
CAGGATGTGTCGTTGGTTGTCGCTAATTCCGTTCAGGCGGGGGAGCTGCTCGCGATCGTCCGCGAGGGCGCCGGAGAACTCTTGGAGAGTGCGCGGCTGGTCGATGACTACCGTGGCGCGGGAATCCCCGACGGGCGCAAGTCGTTGACCTTCGCGCTCCGCTTCCGAGCGGTGGATCGCACACTGACTCAGGCCGAAGCGACCGAGGCTAAGAATGCTGCGGTTGCTCTTGCCTTCGAGCGCGTCGGCGCTGAACTGCGCGAGTAGTGACGCCATTTCATGAGTATCGATTAGCCTGCGTCGCTATCTGGGCACTATCCTAGAATTGTGACCGACTTCCGCACTTGCAGCCAGCGATTCTCGCTGAGCTTTGTGGTGCCGTCTTCGCCGGTTCTCCGCGGGGCTGACGAGCGACGATAGGCGGAGTTTCGCCACGACCCACGAGGTTGTGTCTGAATCACCGCCGCAAGTGTTCTCGTTTCCGAACCCACCTCGAAGGTAATCCCATGTCAATTTCGGTCGCTGTGGCCGGTGCTAGCGGTTATGCCGGTGGCGAGCTTCTTCGCCTCCTTGCCGCTCACCCAGAGCTCAATGTCACTACGGTGACCGCGTTTAGCAACGCCGGCCAGCGCCTCATCGATGTGCAACCGCACTTGCGCTCGCTCGCGCACCTCGTACTCCAACCAACTGAGCCCTCGGTTCTCGCTGGCCATGATGTTGTCTTCTTTGCGCTTCCGCATGGAAAATCGGGCGCGCTGACTGCCGAGCTCGGCCCCGAGACTCTCGTCGTCGACTGTGGCGCCGATCACCGCCTGACGTCCGAAGACGACTGGGCCGCCTTCTATGGCGGCGACTACTTCGGTGCATGGGATTACGGGATGCCCGAGCTTCTGCACTCCGCTGGAGGAACGCAGCGTCAAGTCCTCGCCGGTTCGAAGCGTATTGCGGTGCCCGGTTGCAATGTCACGGCGATCACGCTGGCTCTTGCCCCCGGCATCCGTTCATCGTTGATTGAGGCCGAAGACATTGTTGCTGTGCTTGCTGTTGGCCCTTCGGGTGCTGGCAAAAGCTTGAAAGTGAACCTGCTCGCCAGCGAGATGATGGGTTCCGCATCGGCATATGCCGTTGGCGGTACCCACAGGCACACGCCGGAGATCGCTCAAAACCTCAAGGTCGCCGGTGCAAGTTCCGTGACGGTGTCGTTCACTCCGATTCTCGTACCTATGTCGCGAGGCATCTTGGCCACATCCACGGCGAAGCTCGCCGATGGAGTTACAGCTGCCCAGGTGCGCGAGGCTTGGGAGACCGCCTATGCCGACGAGCCATTCATTCACGTACTGCCGGAGGGTGCCTTCCCGCGCACCGCCGACACTCTCGGCGCGAACACCGCACTAATCGGGCTTGCTATTGACGAAGCAGCACGCCGCATTGTTGTTGTGAGCGCGATCGACAATCTTGTTAAGGGCACCGCAGGTGCCGCTATTCAATCGACAAATATTGCGTTGGGGCTCGATGAAACTCTCGGCCTCGCGCTGGACGGAGTCGCACCATGAGCGTTACAGCAGCCGCAGGATTCGAAGCTTCAGGGGTTGAGGCCGGGCTCAAAGCGAGTGGCGGTCTCGATGTTGCCATCGTCGTCAATCGCGGGCCGCGCTTTGACGCCGCCGCCGTGTTCACGAGCAACCGGGCGCAGGCGCATCCGATCATCTGGTCGAAGCAGGTCATTGCTGACGGGATTGTTTCGGCAATCGCGCTGAACTCGGGCGGGGCCAACTGTTTCACCGGCCCCCAGGGCTTTCAGGTGACACACGCGACCGCAGAGCACGTCGCTGGGACGCTTGGCACGTCGGCCGGCGACATCCTCGTGTGTTCGACTGGGCTTATTGGTGAGCCGTTGCCTCAAGACAAGGTGCTTGCCGGAATGAGTGCAGCAGCTGCAGCGCTCTCCAGCGAGGGTGGCGACGACGCATCTCGAGCCATCATGACAACCGATAGCAAGCCCAAGACCACCGTCGTTTCCGGTACCGGTTACACCATTGGCGGTATGGCAAAGGGGGCAGGGATGCTAGCGCCCGGTCTTGCCACAATGCTGGTGGTTATCACCACTGACGCCGCTGTCGCCTCGGCTGAGCTCGACCGCGCGTTGCGCGAAGCCACGCGAGTGAGTTTCGACCGTCTCGATTCCGATGGCTGCATGTCGACGAATGACCAGGTCAGCGTAATGGCATCTGGTGCTTCGGGAGTCACGCCCGAAGCGCAAGAGTTTGCGGCGCTTCTCACCCAAGTCTGCAGCGATCTTGCTGAACAACTGCAAGCTGATGCCGAGGGGTCGAGCCACGAGATCCGCATTGAGGTTGTTGGGGCGCTCAGCGAAGACGAGGCTGTTGTGGTTGGCCGTTCGGTCGCCCGTAACAACCTGTTCAAGGCTGCGATCTTTGGCAACGATCCGAACTGGGGCCGCGTGCTGGCTGCAATCGGAACCACGGATGCCGCTTTCGACCCCTATGCGGTCGATGTGTCGATGAATGGTGTGCGGGTCTGCCACGCAGGTGCCCCTGACCGTTCGCGCGAAGAGGTAGATCTCACGGGGCGCACAGTTCACGTTCTGATCGACCTTGCTACCGGTGATGCCGAAGCAACTATTTTGACCAACGACCTCACGCACGAGTACGTGCATGAGAACAGCGCGTACTCCAGCTGATGCCGGCGTTCACACACGGCCCAGCTCACGAGCAGGCGATGACGAAGGCGGGGGTGCTGATCGAGGCGCTGCCATGGCTGAAGCGCTTCCGCAACCGCATCATCGTGGTCAAATTTGGTGGAAACGCCATGATCAACGACGAGCTCAAGCGTGCTTTCGTGCAAGACATGGTCTATCTGCGTCTTGCTGGCGTTCGCCCGGTGATTGTTCACGGTGGCGGGCCCCAGATCACCAAGGAGCTGAAGAATCGCGGTATCGAGTCGGAGTTCCGCGCCGGCTACCGGGTGACTACCGAAGAGTCGATCGATGTTGTGCGTGATGTTCTCACCGATCAGGTGGGCGCCGAACTTGTTGATCTCATTAACGAGCACGGTGACCTAGCCAACGGAATCGCCGGCCACGAGCATTCGCTGTTTATCGGTGAGCGCTTGATCAAGGAGATCGAGGGAGAACGCATCGACCTCGGTCTTGTTGGCAGCGTGACCGAGGTTGACCCGCAGCGTGTCCTCCATGTGTTGGCAGCGGACCGCATCCCTGTGGTCTCGACGCTTGCCCAAGATGGCGGTGATATCGAGGACGATGGCTCGGGTCTCCTCAACGTCAATGCGGATTCTGCCGCCGCGGCGTTGGCGATTGCCCTCGATGCGGCAAAGCTCGTGATCTTGACCGATGTTTCTGGCTTGTACAGCGATTGGCCGAACCGGGAATCCTTGGTCTCGATCATCAATACCGACGAGCTGCGCGAACTTTTGCCGAGCCTAGAGTCGGGCATGATTCCGAAAATGACAGCCTGTCTCGCTGCGGTTGATGCTGGAGTTCCCAAGGCGGCAATCATTGATGGCCGTGCGCCGCACTCGATCCTGCTCGAAGTATTTACGCAAGATGGAATTGGCACCGAGGTGGTACCCGCATGACCTGGAAAGACGACTACGCCCACCGCATAATGAATACCTTTGGTATGCCCAAGCGAGAACTCGTGCGTGGTGAGGGGTGCGCGGTCTTTGACTCTGATGGCAAGCGTTACCTCGACTTCTTGGCCGGCATCGCGGTCAATTCGCTCGGACACAATCACCCCGCTGTGGTTGGCGCACTGACAAGTCAGGCACACCTGCTCCACGTCTCCAACTTCTTTGCAACGGAACCGCAGCTCGCGCTTGCAGAGCGGCTTCTGCGCATCACGGGTGCTGGTGACGAGGGTCGTGTGTTCTTCGCGAACTCGGGCACCGAGGCGAACGAAGCGGCAATCAAGCTGGCTCGTCGCACCGGTCGTCCCCGCGTCCTATCGCTGATGGACTCGTTCCACGGTCGTTCGCTCGGCGCACTCTCGATCACGGGCAAAGCATCACTTCGTGAGCCCTTTGAGCCACTCCTTCCCAACGTCGAGCACATTGATTCAACGATCGAGGCGCTTGCTGCTGCGATCGGGCCGGATGTCGCGGCTCTCATTGTTGAGCCGATTAAGGGTGAGGCAGGTGTGCATGAGTTGCCTGCGCGGTATCTCCAGGCGGCGCGTGAACTTACAACGCAACACGGCGTTCTGCTGATTCTTGACGAAATTCAGACCGGTGCCGGACGCACGGGCGACTGGTTCGCGTTCCAGCAGAGTGGCATTGTTCCTGACGCGGTAACCCTGGCGAAGGGTATTGGCGGGGGAGTGCCGATCGGCGCTCTCGTGACCTTTGGTGCGGCATCCACTCTTCTGCAGCCCGGCCAGCACGGCACAACCTTTGGCGGAAACCCGCTGGTGTGTGCTGTCTCGAACGCGGTGCTTGCGCAGATCGAAGCCGACGACCTCGTCGCAAACGCGGCACAACGTGGCGCCGAATTGCGCAGTGAGCTTGCTCGAATCGATTCGCCACTGATCACTGAGCTTCGTGGTCGCGGTCTACTGATCGGTATCGGACTCGCCGAACCCGTTGCGGCCGAGATTGTGGCGACGGCGCTCGAGCATGGACTCATCGTGAACGCGCCAAACGAATTCACGGTTCGCCTTGTGCCGCCACTCATCATCGGTGACGATGAAATCGCCGAGTTCATCGAAACGTTCAGCGCAGTGCTCACCGCTGTCGCTAATCCAGTACCTACGGAGGCATCATGACCCGGCATTTTCTTCGCGATGATGACCTCAGCCCGCTCGAGCAGAAAGAGATCTTGGATCTCGCTGAGCAGGTCAAGGCAGATCGTTGGGGCCGCAAGCCTCTTGCTGGACCGCAGACGGTTGCGGTGATCTTCGACAAGTCATCGACTCGCACTCGCGTCTCGTTTGCTGTCGGCATCGCCGACCTTGGCGGCTCACCGCTCATCATCTCTACCGCCAACAGCCAGCTGGGTGGCAAAGAGACTGCCTCTGACACTGCTCGCGTACTTGAGCGTCAGGTTGCCGCGATTGTCTGGCGCACCTATGGCCAAGAGGGGCTCATCGAGATGGCGCACGGAACCCAGGTTCCCGTGATTAACGCTCTCAGCGACGAGTTCCACCCCTGCCAGTTGCTCGCCGATCTGCTGACGATCCGTGAGCACAAGGGTGAGCTCAAGGGCCTCATTGTTGCGTTCCTCGGTGATGGTGCAGACAACATGGTGCACTCGTACCTACTGGCTGGCGCCACTGCAGGAATGCACGTACGAATTGCCTGCCCCGCTGATTACCTGCCGTTGGCGGATGTCGTGGCCGACGCCGAAAAGATCGCAACGACTACTGGTGGTTCGATTTCGATTCTCACGGATGCGGCCGAGGCCGTGACGGGGGCGGATGTTGTTGTCACCGACACGTGGGTCTCCATGGGCAAAGAGGATGAGAAGGCAGCACGAGTTGCGTCCCTCAGCGCCTACAAGGTGGATGCCGCGATGATGGCGCTCGCAAAGCCTGACGCGATCTTCTTGCACTGCTTGCCTGCCGACCGAGGTTACGAGGTTGAGGCCGACGTCATCGACGGCACTCAAAGCGTCATCTGGGATGAGGCAGAGAACCGCCTGCATGCTCAGAAGGCACTCATGGTCTGGTTGCTCGAACAGGCCGCATAGTTTTCGGCGGTGTCATGCCGTCGGTGTAGTTCCCTAAACTGATTCACGACTTCAAGGAGAAAATCATATGTCAGAACGCGTTGTACTCGCCTACTCAGGCGGACTCGACACCTCCGTAGGAATTGGCTGGCTCAAGGAGGCCACAGGCAAAGAGGTTGTCGCTTTGGCGATTGACGTCGGCCAGGGTGGCGAAAACATGGATGACATCCGCCAGCGCGCTCTCGATTGTGGTGCTGTGGAGTCGATCGTCGTCGATGCTAAAGACGAGTTCGCTGATGACTTCCTGATGCCAGCTCTCAAGACCAACGCGCTCTACCAGAAGCGTTACCCGCTGGTCTCGGCTCTCAGCCGCCCGCTGATCTCCCGCCACCTTGCACTCACCGCTCAGGCGCTTGGCGCAGACAGTGTTGCGCACGGCTGCACGGGTAAGGGAAATGACCAGGTGCGTTTCGAGGCTGCTGTTGCCGCACTCGCCCCTGACCTCACGAGCATTGCGCCTGTGCGCGACCTCGCTCTCACGCGGGACAAGGCGATCATCTATGCGGAAGAGCACAACCTTCCGATCCGCCAGTCCGCTGCAAGCCCGTACTCGATCGACAAGAACGTGTGGGGCCGTGCGGTGGAGACCGGGTTCCTTGAAGACCCGTGGAATGCCCCCATCGAAGACCTCTACGAGTACACCTCTGACCCCGAAGCTGGCCTTCCTGCTGACGAAGTCACGATCACGTTCGAAGCTGGCATCCCTGTCGCTATCGACGGTGTTGCGATGTCTGCGCTCGCGATCGTCGAGCACATGAATGCGGTAGCTGGCAAGCACGGCGTTGGCCGCATCGACATGGTTGAAGACCGTCTCATCGGTATTAAGAGCCGCGAGGTTTACGAAGCTCCCGGCGCAATTGCGCTCATCGCCGCGCACGAAGAGCTGGAGTCGCTCACGCTTGAGCGCGACCTCGGCCGCTACAAGCGCGGCGTTGAAACCGAATGGTCCAACCTGGTCTATGACGGACTGTGGTACTCGGGCCTCAAGCGTTCACTCGACGCCTTTGTCGAAGACACGCAGCGCTACGTCAGCGGAGAGATTCGCATGACGCTTCACGGCGGACGTGCAGTGCCCACCGGTCGCAAGTCAGAGCAGAGCCTCTACGACTTCAGCCTCGCCACCTACGACACTGGTGATACTTTCGACCAGTCGCTCGCCAAGGGCTTCATCGACCTCTGGTCGCTGCCGAGCAAGATTTCGGCTCGCCGCGACGCGAAGCAGGGCTAATCATGGCGCAATCTGCTGAAACAGGTGAAGGACAACTCTGGGGAGCCCGCTTTGCAAGCGGTCCATCGCCGGAGCTTGCCCGGTTGAGCAAATCGACTCACTTCGATTGGCAGCTTGCGCAGTACGACCTCGCCGGTTCGCGAGCGCACGCCAAAGCGCTCGCGGCCGCGGGGTATCTCAATAACTCCGAGCTTGAAACGATGGTGGATGCTCTGCAGTCGTTGAGCGAGGCTGTCGCCGACGGCAGCTTCACGTCTCTCGAATCTGAGGAAGACGTTCACGCTGCCCTCGAGCGCGGACTGATCGAGCGTGCTGGCGCCGACGTCGGAGGCAAGCTTCGTGCCGGCCGCAGCCGCAACGATCAGATCGCGACGCTCGTGCGGCTCTACCTTCTTGACCATGCTGGTGCGATCTCGGCAATGGTTGTCGACCTGATCGATGCTCTTGTAGCGCAGGCGGAGAAGCACGACGCGGCAATCATGCCGGGGCGTACCCACCTCCAGCATGCGCAGCCGGTACTGCTCGCGCATCACCTGCTCGCCCACGCGTGGCCTTTGGTGCGCACGTTGGAGCGGTTGCGGGATTGGAAGGCTCGGGCATCCACGTCACCGTATGGTTCTGGTGCTCTCGCCGGCAGCACCTTGGGGCTCGACCCCGCGCTGGTTGCTCGCGAGTTGGGGCTTGCTCGCCCCACCGAAAACTCGATCGACGCCACTGCGAGTCGGGATGTTGTGGCCGAATTCGCATTCATCACGGCTCAGCTCGGTATAGATATGTCGCGTTTGAGCGAAGAGATCATTCTTTGGAATACTCGCGAGTTCGATTTTGTGCAATTGGATGACGCCTACTCAACAGGCTCCTCGATCATGCCGCAGAAGAAGAACCCCGACATTGCGGAGCTTGCTCGCGGCAAGGCGGGGCGCCTTATCGGAAACTTGACGGGCCTTCTCGCCACGCTCAAGGCGCTTCCTCTCGCGTACAACCGCGACCTTCAGGAAGATAAAGAGCCGGTATTCGACTCCGTTGAAACACTCGAAGTGTTGCTGCCAGCGTTCACAGGAATGGTCGCGACGTTGCGCTTCAACACCGAGCGAATGGCAGAACTTGCCCCGCAGGGATTCTCGTTGGCGACGGATGTTGCTGATTGGCTTGTGCGTCAGCACGTGCCGTTCCGAGAGGCCCACGAGATTAGTGGGTCGCTCGTGCGATTCTGCGAAGATAGCTCGCTTGAGCTGCATGAGCCAACCGATGCTGACTACGCAGCGATTTCGCCGCACCTCACCGGTGACGTGCGCGCTGTGCTCACGGTCGAAGGATCAGTGTCGAGTCGAGCTGGTATCGGCGGAACCGCACCGGTGCGTGTTGCTGAGCAGCGTGCCGAGCTCATTGAGCGTGTGCGCGTGCTCGCGGCAGCGCTTGACCCTCAGGTTTTCAGCTAGACGTGTTCGAACTGCTCAGCAGGCCAGCGACTGAGGTTGCTCCGTTGCTGTTGGGTGCTGTCGTTCGTGTTGGTGATGTTGCTGTTCGACTCACCGAAGTCGAGGCGTACCTGGGCGAGATCGATCCTGGTTCTCACGCGTTTCGTGGACCAGGAAAACGCAACGCTGTCATGTATGGACCAGCCGGCCACCTGTATACGTACTTCACTTACGGAATGCATACGTGCGCCAACGTCGTCTGTATGCCTGAGGGCATCGCCTCGGGAATACTGCTGCGCGCGGGCGAGGTCATCGAGGGTGCCGATATCGCGGCCGCTCGTCGCACGACATCAAGCAAGTTTTCCGATCTGGCGCAGGGGCCAGCACGACTAGCGGTTGCTCTCGGTATTCGGCTGGATGACGCGGGAACCAACCTAGAGTCGGGTCGCGTGCGCCTAGAACTGCCCCAGTCGCGTGCGCCGTTCAGCGCTGGTCCCCGCACGGGCGTCGCTGGCGACGGTGGCAGCAATGAGTATCCGTGGCGGTTTTGGATCCCCGGGGAACCGAGTGTCTCCCCGTACCGGCCGGCAGTGAAGCGCAAGCGCAGCTGATGGCACGCTTTACTTCGCTCGAGCAGCGACTCGATGAGTGGGCGCACCGCAAGCTCGATGAGAAAATTAGCCCAAATCAGAGCCGAGCGCGCACGTGGGCGATTGAGTTCACTGTCTTTGTGCTCAAGCAGGCGTGGGCATGTGTATTTGGCGCAGCGCTACTCGCGGTCCTCGTGCTCACGCGGATCTGGTATCCCGAGTCGGCAACGCTGGCGCGCAACGATTTCTTGGTGCTGGCGGCGCTGACGATTCAGGTGCTCATGGTGGTATTCAAGTTGGAGACGCTGCGCGAGCTGTGGGTGATCATCCTGTTCCACATCGTGGGCACGGTGATGGAAGTTTTCAAGACTGACGTCGGTTCGTGGACGTATGAGGGCGAGGGCATCCTGCATGTCTTCGGCGTGCCGCTCTATAGCGGGTTCATGTATGCCGCGGTGGGTTCGTACATGGTGAGAGTGTTTCGACTGTTCGAGTTGCGCTTTGACCACTATCCGCGGCGCTGGATCACCGCGATTCTGGCGCTGCTGATCTACGTCAACTTCTTCAGCCACCACTTCATCTTCGATGCGCGCTGGTTCTTGTTTGCGGCAATCGCGGTCATTTATTGGCGCACGGTGATGCACGTTCGGGTCTCGAGAGCACGGTTCCGGATGCCCGTGCTGCTGGCATTCGTGTTGGTGGCGTTGTTCATTTGGGTTGCCGAAAATGTGGCGACGTGGTCGAACGCGTGGGTTTATCCCAATCAGTCGGATGGCTGGGAGCTGGTGTCGATCGCCAAGCTCGGCTCGTGGCTGCTACTCATGATCGTGTCGGTGGTGTTGGTCACGTGGGTAGAAAAGCCGCGCCCACCCGAGGTCGAGCGGCTAGCGCCCGAGGACTAGTAGAAGGGGCGAAATGGTAGGCAGCTGCGCAACTGCCCTAGCGCCCGACCAGTAGCGCGGCAGCGCAGAGCCCGGCCCACAGCAAACTCACGAGGGTGCCGATGATGAACCGTTCACGGGCGGCGGCGTTTTCGAGTTCAGCGAAGCGACCGAGGCCTTTGATCGCAACGATCACAGCGATTGCGCCGGGTTGCCACACCATCAGCGAGCCGATGAAGGCGAATCGTTCGAGGTAGCCGATGGTGGTGCCGCCGCGCAGAATCTCACGCTTGGGCAGGGGAGAGTCGTCATCGGCTACGAGAATTCCACCGTGTTCGCCGCGGGGTGCCGGATACGAGGCGAGCGAAAGCACGAGGGTGACGAGCGGGCTTCCGGCAATCGTGGCGAGCGCGACAAGGGCGGCACTCAGGAGAATCACGAGACCAGGCACGTCACCCGGAAGCGGGTTGCCCGTAGAGCCGAGGATGAGCGCAATACCGATAGGCAATAGCGAGACCGTTGCGAGGCGATACCTTTCGGTCCGCGTCGCCAGCATGGATGCGCCGATCGCACCGATCGCCAGAACCAGTACCGCGATCCACCAGCCGATCATGATGTGCCTTCCTCTGCGTCGCGCGAATTTTCTTCGTCTACGCCACTGTGTGCTCTGTCGAGAAGGTTAGCAAGCGCCACCACCGCGTCTTCTTCTGTGCGGAGGCCGGCGACGAGCGCGCGTTGACTCGCTGATTGGGGCGAGATGCCCAGTTTCTCGGCGGCGTCTGCTTGGGTGATTCCGGTGCTCAGTAGGTCGTAGAGTTGCCAGCCGTTGTCGGTTCGTCGATTTCTCATCAGGATGAGCAGCTCAAGCAGCGGGTCGATGTCTCTGGCAAGTTCGCTTGTCGGGTCTGATTCGACGGCGCACTTGGCCGGGCTCTTCTTCGCTCTGTCGATGGCGGTGCGGGCGGCGATGAATGCTGGGCCACTGGTCGCCCGCACGGTTGTGCCAAAGGGAGCGGGCACGGCTCCGATTCCGATACCGACGCTCCACTGGCCTGTGCGGGTCAGCTCGAGTGCGATTTCGAGGGTGGCTTGGGGCGAGTTCACCAGCATTTGCACTTCGTCGCCAGCGGTCCGTTCGGCGGCTAAGGCGAGATCGTCGGCCCGCTCTGCGTTGAGCTTGCCCAAGGCTTCGGCGACGGCATCCGCGCTTCGTCTGCTGTTTCGTTGATCTGCTGTAATCACAAACATAGCTAAAGGCTACAGCATTGATTATCAAATATCAGGCCCACAACACTGATTTCTTAGAATCAGGCTTCCAGCGTTGTCGCGTCTGCTCGTCGACGACACTCAGAACCTCCACTACGGTTGAAGACGTGTCAGCGACAGCATCAGAATCACTCAGTAGCCAAAGTAACGACAGCTCATTCGCGAGCTTGTGGGATGAACTCACGTGGCGCGGCCTCGTGCACGTCTCTACGGATGCGGATGCTCTTAAAGAGCTTCTCGCGGGTGACCCGATCACCTACTACTGCGGATTCGATCCGACGGCACCAAGCCTGCACCTCGGAAACCTCGTGCAACTTCTGCTACTTCGCCGCATCCAACTCGCCGGCCACAAGCCTCTCGGGCTTGTGGGGGGAGCGACCGGACTCATCGGCGATCCTCGTCCAACGGCCGAGCGCACCCTCAACGACAACGAGACGGTGGCCGAGTGGGTCAGCTACCTGCAAGCCCAGGTTTCGAGGTTCTTGAGCACCGAGGGAGACAATGCGGTTCGCATGGTCAACAACCTCGACTGGACCTCGCCCATGAGTGCCATCGACTTCCTGCGGGATGTTGGCAAATACTTCCGTGTCGGCACCATGCTGAAAAAGGATGCCGTAAGCGCACGCCTCAACAGCGATGCCGGCATTAGCTACACCGAATTCAGCTACCAAGTAATGCAGGGGATGGACTTCCTTGAGCTCTTCCGAAGCTACGGCTGCGTGCTGCAGACCGGTGGCAGCGATCAGTGGGGCAACCTCATCAGCGGGTCCGACCTCATCCACAAGGCTGAAGGCTCAAGCGTGCACGCGATTGGCACTCCGCTGATCACCAACTCTGACGGTACTAAGTTCGGCAAGAGCGAGGGCAACGCGGTCTGGCTGGATGGCGCGATGACGAGCCCGTACGCGTTCTACCAGTTCTGGCTCAATACCGATGATGCCGATGTCGTGCAGCGCTTGAAGATCTTCACGTTCTTCTCGCGGGAGCGCATCACCGAACTCGAAACTGCCGTCGCCGATGCGCCGTTCAGGCGTGAAGCGCAGAAGACGCTCGCGTTCGAGGTGACGTCGCTGGTTCATGGGCGCGCAGCAACCGAGGCGGCCATTGCTGCTTCAGCCGCGCTGTTCGGCCAGGGGGAGTTGACCTCCCTCGATGAGCACACCCTCGCCGCTGCTTTACGCGAGCTCTCGCACGTGGAAGCGCCTGCCGATTCGACAATCGTGCAGTTGCTTGTCGACACCGCGTTGGTCTCAAGCGCGAGCGAAGCTCGACGGGCAATCTCGCAGGGCGGCGTCTACCTCAACAATGTTGCAGTAGCGGATGACAAGGCCACCGTTGGTAGCGATCTCTTGCCGGGCAACGTGGCGGTTCTCCGTCGCGGCAAGAAGACTCTCGCGGGCATCTTCGTCACGTCGTAGCGTGACGGTTGCTAAGGCACCCCTGCTTCCCATCATGTGGTGAACTCCGAGTCGATTGTCGTGCGCACCGCATACCGTGCCGGCGCTCTCGACGGGATCTCGGTCTCGATCCCACCGACGACTGTGAGCGGTGGTGCGCCTCTGTTTCCCCGAGTTCTCGGCGCCGATCGTTTGCGGCTGAAGTCAGCTGCTGCGATTGGACAGTTCGCTCACCTCGTTTACGAAGTGCTTCCTGCTTCGGAATAGACCATCAACTTTCACCTCAACGTTGGGCTACTCCCCAGTGTTTTGTTGGGTGGGGGGTCTCGACACGCCCGGGATGGGGGAGGGTTTGGTGGGGGCGGGGAATCCCCGTAAAGTTCTTTCTTGTCACCCCAAAGGTGCGGAAGTCCCGGGCAGTTCTG